>CALGBT010000573.1 GCA_937884235.1 uncultured Pseudomonadota bacterium | reverse complement strand
CGGAGCGATAGCGAGTACCAGCAGCGAAAACGGGTGCTCCGCAAGCAAGCGACCAAAGGCCGCACCCGCTAGTTGACAATCCCTTGCGGTATAGCCATTATGCCGGCAACAGGAGGCACCATGTCCGACTACGCCGCACATCCCAATCTCACCGTCCTGCCTGCCAGCGGGCAAGTCCGCGGGCTCATGACGATCATTCGCAACGTGGAAACTCGCCGCAACGACTTCATCTTCTACTCGGACCGCCTCACCAGGTTGCTGGTAGAGAAGTCCCTCGAACTGTTGCCCGTCTTCCCCAAGTCCGTTGTCACCCCACTAAGTCTGCCCTACGACGGCGTCGGCTTCGAAGGCAAGATATGCGCCGTCTCGATTATGCGCGCCGGTGAGAGCATGGAAAAGCCCGTACGCGAGGTCTGCAAGAAGATTCGCGTCGGCAAGATCCTGATTCAGCGGAACGAAGAGACCGCGGAGCCGGTTGTCTACTACTCCAAGTTGCCCAGTGACATCGGCCGTCGATGGGTATTTCTCCTGGACCCCATGCTCGCCACCGGAGGCTCTGCTCGAGAGGCAATTCGCATTCTCCTTGAAGCGGGTGTGCGGGAAGACCACCTGATCTTTATCAACCTCCTCGCCTGCCCCGAGGGGCTGCACACCATCTTCAATACTTTTCCACAGGTACGCGTTGTCACAGGGGCAGTTGATGAGGGCCTCAACGACAGGGCCTACATCGTCCCCGGTCTTGGCGATTTCGGCGACCGCTACTTCGGCACCTAGCCGCACTTCTTGCAAACTTGCCTCCACCACATTCCAGCAGTATCATTGCAGGTCCCCTAATCGGAGGACTTCATGGACCAGTTCATGCGCATGGCAATTGATGAGGCCAGAGAAGGTCTCGCAGAAGGTGGTATTCCCATTGGTGCGGTCCTGCTATCGCCCGCAGGACAAGTACTCGGCCGGGGCCACAACCAGCGAGTCCAGCAGCAGGACCCCATAATTCACGCCGAGATCGACGCTTTGCGCAAGGCTGGCCGCGTCGGCAACTATCGTGGCTGCACCATCTATTCGACGCTGATGCCCTGCTATCTCTGCTCTGGCGCCATTGTCCAGTTTGGGATTTCCAAGGTCATTGTTGGCGAGGAGGAGACCTTCGCCGGTGGGCGTGAGTTTATGGAGAGTCACGGAGTCCAGGTAGAGAACCTCGACCTCGCCGAATGTAAAGAGCTGCTGCAGACATTCATCCAGCAGAACCCCGACCTTTGGGCAGAGGACATCGGCGAGCTGTAAACGCGTCTAGTGCCCTTCCTCGACGGTTATCTCGCCTTCCAGCTTGCGCATTTTGAAATGGTCGCCACTCTCTTTGAGGACCCGCTCCGTCCAAGCCTTCGGATAACCCGGATGCGTGACGTTCCCCTGGGCATCGCGGACGTTCCCATCCAGGTACTTCACTAACAACTCAGTGCCCAGCCGCCGCCAGCGCTCCACGGTCCGCGCCGCCTGGTCATGGCTGTATTTGGTGAGATAGTCTCGTGCCAATTCCGGAGATTGCTTGAAAAGCGCTAGCGCCGCCTGCTCAACTCCTGGCTGCAGTGCGGCAAACTCGCCTTCCAGCTTCTGCTGCTCAACCTGCACATCCCCGGCGATGTCTTTGTAACGACCATAGGACCAGTTGGCCACGAAGTTGAAGACCCAGAAGGCTGAGTCCCACGAGAAAGTCTTGAAGTCTCCGGTCCCCACCGCGTAGTTGTGCGGTGCCGACCTGATACCGGCATACATGGGGACATAGACCGTCGTCGCCGCATCATCAACTGCGAACCAGAGGACCCCGCCAATGGGGTCAGGAAGTTGCTTACGCATCTGGCCGACAAAGGAGAACCCGGTTTGCTGCGTGGCAGTGGACCGCTCGTTCATGTACTTCTCGCCCTCGTACTCCCAGAAAAGTGGGCGCCAACGATAGGGCAACTCATAGGCTCCAGCTCCAACCCCTTTGCTCAGGTCCAGGGGCGTCCCCTCAAAGTGGTCACGCATGGCGCTGAAGAGATCCCGAACCGTAAGCTTCGTGTCGGGTTTGACCCACAACGGCAAGGTGACCTGCTCAGGCTTGGTTGCGTTCACGAAATCAGGGGCCAGATTCTGCGAGGGAGCGACCTGCCGGAAGAAGCTCCAGACCCGCGCCTCGCAGACACGGGCATCCATCCAGGTCATGGGAGCATAGGCAGCAGCAAAGCTGAATTCATTGTCGGGCCCATCGTAGTAGCCCTTCTCCCGAGCAAACGTGATGACGTCCTGGGAGTAGAGGCAGTTCTTGCGGTCGTCCAAAGGGAAGGTTGTGATGCGTACCCAATTGGCATGCGCCGTAACATAACCGTCGGGAACGCGGCGGGCCACCCAGACTGCTCCCTTCTGGCCCTTCCCTTTGCCAATCATCCCCATGATCCAGACTTCCTGGGGGTCTGCGATAGAGAGGGCCTCACCCGAACTGTAGTAGCCGTAGCGAGCCACCAGGTCCCCCATGATTTCGATGGCCTCCCGCGCCGTCCGAGCACGCTGCAGGGCCACATACATCAGCGAACCGTAGTCCATGATCCCTTCGTCATTCTTCAACTCGGATCGCCCACCATAGGTAGTCTCACCAATGGTTACCTGATGCTCGTTCATGTTGCCAACCACCGCGAAGGTCTCAGCAACCTGTGCAATCTTCCCTAGGAACTTCCCGGTATCCCACTCATAGATGTCGAGCATGCTGCCCGGCGCGTGGGAGCCCGCAGGCGTGTAGTACAGTTCCCCGTACAGGACATGAGAATCAGCGGCATAAGTCACCATCGATGAGCCGTCCGCTGAAGCCCCTGGTGAGACCAGAAAGTTCGTACAGGGAGTGGCCGTAGCTGGAACTGCCAGCAGCGCCACAAGGATACTCATACGTAGAAATGACATTCAAACCTCCGGTGTATTGGACAAGCGGCTAACCGGCAACCAGATCGCCCAGGAATTCTTTGGCCACAGCCAACATCTTCTTGAATTTCACGTGCACATTGCCACTGACGCCGACTTCCCGTGCTGCCGCCGCGACGGACATGCCGTCCACAAATACATGCCAGAAGACCTTTCGCTCCTCTGGGCTGAAGTCTGCCAGTAGTTCGTCAAGACGCTGGAAGACACCCAGCTCCTGCCGCTCACTCTCCTCCACCTCTTCCTCTTCCGCCTCCTGTCGCAAGAGTCGCTTCTCCGGGTCGGACCAATCATCCAATTCCAGCGGTGACTCGTTGCCGGAAACCGGCGTATCATCTTGATCGCGTCCACTCGACTTCATGGGGACCTCCTTCTCTCCTTTCAGTTGTCATTACCACAACTCGCACCACGTTGAATAGTCCCTTCAAAAGACTATTGACACCACTGGGCCTGATCGGTATGGTGCCCGGCGTTCACGCAAGGAATATGTAGGCTGGCCTCCCCACGGGGATGGCAACAGCTGCAATGGCCGGCATTTGGCACTATATGGACGAGGAGGAGACGATGAAGAAGCTCGCGATGACACTGAGCGCGGTGGTAATTGCCGCATTTTTGGCCGCATCCTGCGGCGGCGACGACAACAAGACCGCCGACGACGTCGGCAGCACTGGCACCGACGTGACAGCTGGGCAAGACATTTTGGTTCCCGACGATGTCACTACTCCCGAGGATTTAGGGGTACCGGAAGACACCGCTACGCCAGAGGACCTTTTTGTGCCAGACGATGTCACCACCCCCGAAGAAACCACGGAGCCTGAAGACGTTCAGACGCCCGAAGACATCCCCGCCCCCAATTGCAACCCCGAAGGCAACGTGGCCAACCTCAAGGCATGTGCCGAAGGGCCCGTGGATGTGACCCTCAAGTCCGTCACCGTCACCTACGTCTTTGCCCAGGGCTACTTCGTCCAGGATGCCAGTGGAGCCACCGAGGTTTACACCACCGACGAGTGGGCCTATGACAAGGTTACTGTTGGCCAGATTATCAGCCTCCACGTGACTGAGTACGGCAATTTCCATGCGCAGCAGGAAATCATCGCCAGCGATGCCCCCGTGGTGGAAGGCAATGGCGATGCGACAGCATTCATCCTCGACATCTCCGCCGGCACTCTCCCCAGCGAAGACATTGAGAGCTTCGTCGTCAAGGGGACCAGCTTCAAGGTCGACGCCGTTGACAATAAGAACCTCACCGTCTCTTACGGCACGGCGCAGGGCGTCACTTTCCGGGCCAACGAGTTGGGGCAGGCCATGTGTGTGGGGGCGACTTTTGATCTGCTGACCGGCGTTGTTACCCAGTACGATGAAGAGCACCGACTGCAGGCCTTCTTTGCTGCCGACCTGGCCAACGTCAACACTGATGACTGCGAAGCGCCAGTGGACGCCGA
>CALGBT010000572.1 GCA_937884235.1 uncultured Pseudomonadota bacterium | reverse complement strand
GCCCATGGACCCCACCCGCTACGATACCTTCAACGCCTATGGCGGGGCGGCGGACCAGCGGGTCCACGCGGCCTCCCGGGCCGCCGCGGTGGGGGCAGTGGCGGTGCTGGTTCGTTCCATGACCATGCGCCACGATGATGTGCCTCATACCGGCGTCATGAAGTACGCGGATGATGTGCCCAAAATCCCGGCAGCCGGACTCAGCCTCATCGCCGCCGATGCCCTCCACGATGCCCTGGCGGCGCAGCAGCCGGTGCGAGTGAAACTGATCCTGGGCTGCCAGATGTTGGACCCAGTGATCTCGCACAACGTAGTGGGTGACATCACCGGCAGTGAGCTACCCAACGAAATCGTCCTCCTGGGCGGCCACCTCGACTCGTGGGATGCCGGGGACGGGGCGCACGACGATGGGTCTGGCTGCGCCCAGACGTTGGAGGCCATGCGGCTCATCCAGAGTCTTGGAGTCCGGCCCCGACGCACTATTCGGGCAGTGATGTTCATGGACGAAGAATTCGGTGGCACCGGGGGCAAGGCGTATGCCATCGCCCCCGAACGCCAGACCGAGACTCACCTCGCGGCCATCGAATCGGACCGCGGCGGCTTCCTGCCCCTGGGTTTCACCGTCAAAGCCGATGCCGAGAAAGTGAAGTCCCTGCAGGTCTGGCTCCCCCTCATCGCCCCCCTGGGCATGACCTTCATCAAGGAGGGGTACGGCGGTGTCGACATCAACCCCCTGGCCGAACTGGGCACCCTGACCATCGGCCTCTATCCCGATTCCCAGCGCTACTTCGACTACCATCATTCTGCCAACGACGTCTTCGCCGCAGTCAACCCTCGCCACCTCGAACTCGGAGCCATCGCCATGGCTGTGCTGGCCAGCGAGTTGGTGGCCAATGGGGTGCCTCCAAAGAAGTAGTTCGGCCGCCGGAAGACTCTTGATCGCCCCCCTGCTCCTGCGCTAGACTTTGGGCATAGGAGACGTCGTGAAGAACCGAGACCTCGTGGAGTCACTGCTCAGTGCTGCGCAACCGAAGATGGTGGATGGTTGTGAAGTGCGTGTGACGGGGTGTGGGGAGGCGACGGTTCGCCATGCTGGATTGAAGCGCTATGCGCTGATTGGTGAGGCGGGTGTCACCGTGGTGTCGTTGTTGGATGGTACACGGACCCTCAATGGCGTTGCCGGCGAGGTCATGCGGCAGCGGGGTAGGGTGCGCCACCAGGCGATTCTCGACACGTTGGTCCGGTTGCATGCGGCACAGTTGCTGGAGCCGCTGACGCCGGAGCTGGACAGGTATCTGATGCGCCAGGCCAATCAGACGAGGCCGGGCACGATGCAGCGCCTGGTGCGGCGATTGGCGAACCTGGACTCCTATCTGCCCGTGGGCTGGCGCAGTAGCGGCAAAGTGGACGAGCAGGACGGCGCGCCCAGGGCTGGGCTGGCGATTATCGTGCTTCTACTGGCCGCCGCTTCATTGCTCCTTTGCGCCTACGGCCTGGTGCAGCGGGCTGCCGTGGGGCAGGTTTTTGGTCTCGATGTCATCGCCGGGATGATGCTGGCTGCGCTGGGGGCCTGTGCGGCGGCCAGTTTCCGGGCGCTGACCCGTTCGATTTTGCTCACCGTCCTGAAACGGGACGTGCTGGGTTGGGGCCTGCGCATTGCGGTGGGCATTCCGCATCTTGCTGTTGATGCTCGTGACGAGCGCATGCTGAACCGAGATGAACGTACGACCTACCGTTCGGTGACGCTGCTGGCCCTCCTGGTTGTTGGGGCTGCGGGAACCGCAGGGGCTCTGTGGGGCGGCCTCGAGCAGCTGTGGGCGCTCAGTCTGGGCTGGCAGGCAATGCTCTTTGTGCAGCTGGCACCGTTGTGGCCGGGTGATGGCACCCGCTTGCTGGAAGAATTGATGGGACATCGCCACCTGGGGCGGGTCTCCCGGGTCTATGTGGCCCGCAAGCTGTGGCGCCACATCTGGAAGCTGGAACGACCCCACGGGGAGGACCTCGGGCTCATCGTCTTCGCCAGTGCGCGGCTCGCCTTTGTCTTTGTGGCCGTCGGGGCACTTGCCATGGTCCTGCCGAGCACCGTCGACGGCCTCACTGCTGCGGCTTTGGAGCCGGGCCGGGCGTCCTGGGAGCGGGCTCTCGCCGGTGGCATATTCGTTTACTTGTCCATTGCCCTGCTACTGGTTCTCCTGGCTATGGCGGGAGCAATTCTGGGGGGGGTACGGCAGGTCCTGGGCGGCCGTCGTGAGGCTGACCAGCCGCGGGTTGTGGCCCGGACAAGTACCCTCGACATGACGCAACTGAGCCAGGAACTGGCCGCCATCCCACCCTTCTCGGACATGCCGGAAGAGCTCTTGGTGAAGGCGCTGGAAGATGGGCGCCTTGTGCACTACGCACCGGGTAGCATGATCTTGCGGCAGGGCGACCCCGGCGACGTTTGCTATGTTGTGCGGGGTGGCGAATGTGAAGTCGTCGTCGAGGATGCGGCGGGGCGGGTTATCGATGGTGCGGTGCTGGGGCCCGGGCATCTCTTCGGCGAGGTGGCGCTGCTCCAGAACGTCCCCCGGACGGCGACGGTGAAGGCCCGCGGTCCAGTAGACCTGGTGGCCATCGAAGGGCCGGCGTTTCTAGCCATGGTCGAGGCGTCAAAGGTGCCTCGTGAGCGCATTACTGAGGTCCTGCGGGTCCACCTCTTCCTGAAGCAGGTGGAGTTGCTGCGCGGCATCAGCGCCGCGGGGATGAGGACCTTACTGCGGGCGGTGCGCACCCATCGGCCCAGCGCCGGAGATGTCCTGGTGACCCAGGGTGATGAGGGCTACTCGATGTTCATCATCTACGCAGGAAGCTTCGAGGTGTTGGCCGATGGCCATACCGTGGCGGAACTGAAGAAGGGCCAGTATTTTGGGGAAATTGCCCTGGTGACCGGTGCGGTGCGGACGGCCTCTGTCGTCTGCCGGTCAGAAGGGGTGGTGGTGGAGGTGCCAGCAGATACCTATCAAAGGGTTATTGTCGGCGAGTTTTCTACCGGCGTCCTACTTGACCGAGAGGTTAATTCAAGACTTGCAGAGTTGGACCTTAACTATTGAGAAGATAAGAAATTGAAGATGTTCAAGATAATTCCTGTTTTGATTATGCTCGGGGGGATTGGTGCGGTCGGAAGCTACGGCGGCGACGCGGTCCAGAAAGTGTTGGACCGGGTGCGGGTTCTGGTGACCGGCCTCGAGGTAATGAACATCGCTGAAGAAGTGCGTTTCCACTACCTCTCCTACGGTGAGGTGCCGGGCCTGGACGACCACGATGATTTTGCGCAGTTCCTGCAGGGCAGTTTCGCGCCTTATTATGGCAGTCGGCAACCCTCTCAAGACCTCTTCGGTAACGACTTTGAATTGAACTACGCCCTTGGCGCAGAGGATGAGTTTCTTGCCATCTACAGCAACGGCCCCAATGGTTTCGGTGATGCCTGTGCGCTGGTCAACGGCACCCGACAGGTTACCTCCAAGCCCGGGGATGTTCCCGGGGCCACTGGGGCTGATGATATCTGTGTGACCCTGGAGCACGCCTTGCGTGATACGGACTACGAACGCAAGAATCGCTGAACCCGCGGCAATCCCAATTTGCTGGTTCCTTGCCAGCAGCCAATAGTGCCTTAGAATAGACCGCGCATGTGCAGGGGGAAGCGTTGGACCCATCTGGTCGACAGACAAGAAATCTGCTTTGGCTGGTGCTGATCGTCAGCGTCATGGCGGCGATTCCCGTGGTCGTCTATCTGACCCTGACCCAACGTCGACCAACGGTTGAATCAACTCGCGCCCCAGGGACATCGGTGAGCGATGATCTCGAGCGTCTGGGTGCTCAGGAGCCCCTCTATCGTGACGCAGTAACGGCTAGTGTTGATGGTCAAACGCTTATCGAAGCGGTGGACCTGCGCAAGGAGCCAGGAGAAGACGTTGCCACTGCCCGGATCATGGCGTTGCATGTGCCTCCCTTCTTCACCGCCCGTAAGGAGGGCCTTGACACTACGTGGACGGAGGTCTTTGCAGCTCTGCCACCGGGGGCCAACTCCATCGTCTCGCCGCGGACGACGATTGTCCTGGGAGAAGCCAACGGCAATGCTGTCTCATTACCGGAAATGCAGGCAACTGTGGCGAGCGAAGAGGGGAGCATCAGGATTACCGGGGAATGGAAGGTCGCCGAGAGTACCTGTGTTGCAGAGTTGGTTTACACCATGCATCGGGGACTACTGTTCGTCCGCTTTGACTGTCCCGGCAGCCACTTTCCTGCGGCTTTCCTTCCCGAGGGCGAGGAGTTGTGCCTCGATACCTTGTCGATTACTTCTGGCAGCTATCTTGAAATCGCCGGTCTGAGACTGGCCTCTGGCGAGGGCGGGGAGGCGCGCTTCGAAACCGACCGCATGGTCTTCTCGGCCCGGGCACCAGTGGACCGAATCCTCTTCAGCAGCGGGTTGGCGGCAGACAAGTTGCAACAGGAGCGAGGCTGGAAACTGGATTGGTCCAGGATCCGAACTTCCTTGGCCGAGTTGGGCTCGGTTCCACCCTTTTCCGGCCTCCTCGGCCTCCCGGCCATACAGTTCACGGCAGCCGCAGTGTCCATGGATAGCAGTGGCTCCATCATTTTTGGAGCCCCCCATGTTGACTGGACGGGAGTTGGTACTATCGGTGCCAAGAGCGTGGACTTCGCCACCAATGGGAAGGTGCGTCGGTTCGATATCATCGAGCCCAGCCTGGAAGATGCTCGCTGGGGTATCACCCTTTCGGCACCCGATGCCACCCTTGAGCGCGGGGCGCAGAACGACTTCCGGTTGGAGGTCGAGACTTTTGTTGTGGAATTGCCGCGTAATCCGTTACGGGTGGCCGCGCTGCTCAAAGAAGCGGGGGAATTGAAGCAGCGCCTCAAGGGACTGCGTCAACAGGCCTTCGAGTTGCCCTCTTTCGCGCTGCCGCGCAATCTCCAGGACGGCATCATCCATCTTGGCAAGGGTACCATTGCGCTGCCCTTTGGCAGCGGTGCGAAGGTCACCGACGTGGCAGTTGATGCTGAAGTGCGTGGCGGGATGGTGGAGAGCCTTACGGCAGGACTCTGTGTGGGCGGGAAAGATTGCTCTGAACTGGGCCTCCACCTCGACTTGCGGACAGATTCTGTGGGGCAGCCGGAGAAGATGACGATTCATGCATGGGGGGCTCGCTCCGCTCAACTCCTCAAGGATCAGATGCCGGCCTTCGTTCAGGGCCTGGGCAACTCAGATATCGACTGTACCCTCGCCGCGGCCGGTAAATCCGGCACCTACAAGGCCGGGTGCGTAATTGCACTGACGGATCTGACTCTCTTCCACAAGCGACTGGCCGAGTCTTCCTTCACGGTGAAGCATCTCAGGGTGGAGGGAGAGGGGCTCATTGACCCCCGGGAGAAGACTCTGGAGTTGAGTTTGCCGAAGCTGCAGCTGGGCGGCGTCTACTTCAGGGTCGCTTTGGACATCGCTCGCTATGACGCGCTGCCGGTTGTGAAGTTCAAGGTAGATATGCCAGAACAGTCATGCGGAGCCTTGCTGAAAGCTGTTCCGGAACGTTTCGCTCCCCTCCTGCAGGACGCCCGGCTGACCGGTTCCATCTGGTTCAAACTGGCGTTTGACGTGGACCTCATGGACGTGCGGAAGAGCATCAAGTTGGAGGTTGATGGGGATCTCGACCGCTGCGACGCCCTCTCCCTGGGGTCAGGGTTCGACGTGGCTGCCCTCAACCGTGACGACTATGTGCACCGGGTGGTGGTCCATGGGGAAGACCTGGGTATCGACGTTGGCCCGGGAACCGCCGGCTACATGCCGCTGCGCTACATTCCCCAAGTGGTTCAGGCGGCGGCGTATGGAACCGAGGACCTGGCTTTCTTCAAGCACAACGGCTTCCGGCTTGGGCTGATCCGCCGGGCCATCATACTTTACCTGGAGCGCGGCTATTACGCCTACGGCGGCAGCACCATCAGTCAGCAGCTGGTGAAGAATCTCTTCCTCACCCGAACCAAAACCCTGTCGCGCAAGTTTCAGGAAGCGGTGATTGTCTGGAAGATGGAGAAGGAGCTTAGCAAGGAACGGATTTTCGAGCTCTATCTTAACTGCATCGAGTATGGACCGAAGATCTGGGGTATCAGCAACGCTGCCAGGGTCTACTTCGGTAAGCAGCCGGCGCAGCTCCACGGCATGGAGGCAGCCTTCATCATGGGCCTCAAGCCTGACCCGAAATACGGCTACCTCCAGTATCGGCGAGGACGACTCAACAAGCACTGGCGCACGAATCTCGAACGGGTGATCAAACGTCTCTATGATATGGGCGCCATCAGCTTCGAGAAGTACAACCTCTACATGCGGTCGCAGCTGCGCTTCCGCCTGCCCGGCGGTGCGCCTGCTGCTGAGCCGGACGAAAATCGACCAGTCCGTCCCGGTCAGGAAGAATTCGAAGAACTCTAGGCCCAGCCCCCGGACCCCTCACCTTGTCTGCTCCTTACGTTCATTGAATGGAGTTTCCCGGCGTGCTACACTGCCCCCAACTTGTTCGTACCAGCCCTCCGGGCGAGGAGAAATCATGCGCGTTACCAGGGTCATTTTGGCAGTGTTGCTGGCCACCACATTGGTGGGTTGCGAGAAGCTCAAGGAACTCAAGGAGTCGGCAGAGAAGGCAGTGGAGCAAGTCACCAATCAAGTGAAGCAGGAGACTGATCCGGTGCAGCAGATGCTCAGCGCCTACGCCAAAGGGTATAACGAGGTACTCAATACTTTTCAGGACATTGTCGAGAATTACTCCCGGGCGATTCCTTTGGACAAAGAGCCGTCGGCTGAGTTGGGGCGCGTCAGTTTCTTTGGCTCCGGCAACTACGACATGTCTTTGAAGACCATCAAGGATGCCTTTGATGCCGCGGCCGAGGGTCCCGAGAAGTACAAGCACTTGCAGTCGCTGGCCGCGGAGCTCTACAGTTCCTGCCAGGAACTGGCCACCATTTATGGTGATGCCAGAACCTACTACTCCGCTGAAGATTTCAAGGATGACGACTACGCCCGGGGGCGAGAACTCCATGGCCAGATGCGCCTGGCAGA
>CALGBT010000571.1 GCA_937884235.1 uncultured Pseudomonadota bacterium | reverse complement strand
ACTGCAACTCCCCGTGGTCGCCGTCCACCAACTCCTGGACTTTGTCCATCATCCCCGCCGCCCGACTTGCCAGCACCTGCAACTCCACCGGCGGCACGCCATCCACCACTGCCCCGGGGGGCAGAGGATTGCCCGCCGGCGGTCCCGGGGCGATTTCAATATACTTCTCGCCCAGAATCCCCTCGGTGCTGACGAAGAACTGCGACCCCTCAGTCAGGACCGGGGCCATCTCGTCATCCACCTCGATCTTGATGCTGACGTAGATGGGCTCTCCCTGGGCATTGGTCTCCCGGCCGCCCAGAAAGAGAATCTCCTGGACCTTGCCGGCCTGAACACCGCTGATCTTCACCTTGGCACCATTGCGGAGCCCGCCAGTGTTGGGAAACTGCAGGTGAATGACATGTCCGCTGCCAAAGTCGAAGGTGCCCAGAATAAACAGAAAACCCACCAGGATGGCCACCGCCACCAGCAGAAAGAGGCCCACCTTTATTTCCAGACTACGGTTTCCCACCCGGGCTCCGGCGCAAGATTCCCGCACATTGTACATGGTCCGGCGTCGCAGTCAACGCACCCTCGAAAAGTGAGGGGAATAATGCCGTGGCGGTGTCGGACGGACCGTCCGACTTGTCCGTTCCAGCCAGCACGGTAACAAGGCGGCGACTGCGACACCTTGACCCCCAGACCGATCATTGCTAATGATCTCCTCCAGCAGGAGGCATTGCATGGGCCGTATATATTTCGATTATCACTCGACCACGCCGCTCGACCCGCGGGTTTTTGCGGTGATGGAGCCCTACTTTCGGGAGCGCTTTGGCAACTCTTCCAGTGGTGATCATGCCTATGGATGGGAGGCTGAAGAGGCGGTGGACCGGGCGCGCCATCAGGTGGCTCAGGCCCTGGGAGTGGAAGGCCGAGAGGTCATCTTCACCAGTGGGGCCACCGAGGCCAACGACCTCGCCATCGCCGGTAGCTTTGAAGCCCCCAATCGTGGTGGAAGTCACCTGATCATCTCGGCGGTGGAGCACAAGTCGGTGCTCAAGACCGCCGCTTATCTGGAGGGTAGGGGGGCCACCGTGACCTGCCTGCCGGTGGACGATGAAGGAAGAGTCCGGCCCCAGACTGTAGCCGCGGCTATCACCAATGAGACCTGGTTGGTCTCGATCATGGCCGCGAACAACGAAATCGGGACTATTCAGCCCATCTCCGAAATCGCCGCCATCTGTCGCGCACGGGGAGTTCTTTGCCACTCCGACGCGGTTCAGGCCCTTGGCAAGATCCCCTTTGATGTCCGCTCAGTCGGTGTCGACATGGCCTCCTTCTCGGCCCACAAACTGTGTGGGCCGAAGGGGATTGGTGCGCTGGTGGTCACCGATGGCGCCCGGGA
Organism: uncultured Pseudomonadota bacterium; assembly: GCA_937884235.1. Lineage (GTDB taxonomy): Bacteria > Myxococcota_A > UBA9042 > CAIXZC01 > CAIXZC01 > CALGBT01. The sequence goes on along the minus strand of CALGBT010000571.1, from coordinate 4,866 downwards.
CCGTCTCGTGCGCCGCGTACATGGCGGCAACCAGGAGTCGGGCCTACGCTCTGGCACTGCCAATGTGCCGGCGATAGTCGGCTTCGGCCGAGCCTGTGAGTTGGCAGTGGCCGAGAGGGAAGCCGAGGCTCAGCGTGTCAGCGCTTTGCGGGATCGTCTCCACGCAACTCTACGGGCTGCCTTGCCAGAGCTCTTCTTGAACGGCCCGTCCGAGGACCGCCTGCCGGGCAACCTCCATCTCTCCTTTCGCTGCGTCGAGGCGGAAAGCCTCGCCCTTTCACTGGAGGATGTGGCGGTTTCCACGGGCTCGGCCTGCACTTCCGCCGACAACGAACCATCCCACGTCCTGACGGCCGTGGGCAGAACCGATGACCTGCTCCACGGTGGTATCAGGTTCGGTCTGGGCAGGTACACCACGGAGCAAGAAACCGACGAGGTTGCACGTCGGGTAATCGCTGCGGTGGAGCGACTGCGTTCACTCTCGCCGCTCTGGGCACAAGTTACCCAGCATCCGGCTTCCCCGTGAGCCAGCCTGACCCCCGGATTCGCAGTCGCGTCGTTGCTCCCCGCTTTGGCGGCCGGCTCGCCTCGGATTTCGCCATTTGCTATCGCGGCATGGCCCAGGCCACGGTCTGTGCTGATGTCACCAGGCTGGAGTTGGGCTGCAGCGACCAAGGGGCAATCATCGCCGCCCGCCATCTCACGTACGGGTGCCCACCGGCGATTGCTGCTGCAGAGTGGCTCTGCCAACGGCTTGAAGGGGAGACCCTGGCGGTGGCCCGCAATCTATCGGTCGCCGACGTAACTGCCGGTCTGGGGCTTGTGGGGGTTCAGGAACATGCGGCGCAAACCGTCATTGCCGCTCTTGCCAGTGCTTTGCCGCCTAGTATTTGATAGTACTCCCGCCGATAAACTCACGCAGCAGACTATCGCCAGCGATCTGAGCCTCATCAGCCTCCGAGAGCGCTTCGACCTGATCAAGGAGGTCGTAGACGCGATGAGCGCGGATGATGGCATCCTGCCGCTCGGGCTGTGCGTCATACTCTTTGACGAGTCGCCCCAGGTAAGGCCAGACATGTCGCTTGAGAGCCGGTAGCTCGTATGGCAATGAGCCGTTGACCACCATGTCCACGGTATGCAGGTAGGGGATAATGTGCTTCAACTCCGCCCGTCGTACGTAGTGCCAGTGGCCCAGCGTCAAAGCCGGGTCGTGGTTCCGAAAGTTATTGTCCCGGACCATCCGGCGCAGCAGCCGGACGTCGGTCCAGCGCACAAAGCGACCGTGGCGCGGGCGGAGCTGGCAAAAGGTCTCGATGTAGACCCGGAACTTGAGGTTGTCCGCCACTGACTCGGTGAGGCCGCCGTAGAGCCCATGCAAAGTGTCCAGCAGCATGATCTGGTTGGCTTCCAGTTTCAGCGGCGTCTGATTGAGTATCTGCTTGCCAGTGTGGAAATCGTACTTGGGCATCATGATTTCCTGCCCGTCAATGAGTGCCGCCAGGTGCTCGTTGATGAGTGGCAGGTCCAGGGCCTCTGGCGTTTCGTAGTCGTAGTCTCCGTACTCGTCCTTGGGGTGCAACTCCAGGTCCCGGAAGTAGTTGTCCAGATTGAGGGCAACCAGCTCCAGGCCGTGAGTCTTCAACTGTTGCTCAATCTTGTAGGTGGTGGTGGTCTTGCCGGAGCTGGAGGGACCGGCAACGATAATCACCCGCACCTCACCGTCATGGCGGATCACCTCCTCGGCGGCAACCTTAAGCTGATGCGAGTAAGCCTCGTCCGAGGCCCTCATCAAGTCGCCAACGCGGCTGCTTCGCACCCATTCGTTGAGGCCCTCAATGGAGTCGCAGTTGTTGTTGGCATTCCAGGCCAGAGTTCGCCACAGCAACTTCCACGGAATCGTCTCGATCTCCCCGCCGCTCTGCAACCCAAGTTCGCCCTTGCGGACCAGGTCACGGCGGTGTCGGTAGACGATATAGGCCTTAGCGGTGCGGGCGTGGCCGCTGTCAATCAGTACGCGCTCGACCATATCCTGGACTTCTTCCACAGTAGGAATTCCCCCAGATGGGAAGCTGGCGTGAAGCATCTCAACCGCTCTGTCCGAGAGGCTGTTGCAAAGTTCTTTGTCCCTGCCACCAATGGAGGCGGCGGCCTTGCAAATGGCGGTGGCAATGAGTTTGGGGTCAAAGGGGGCGAGGTCGCCGTTGCGTTTGAGGATGTGTGTAATGGATGTATTCTTAGCCATGCCTGGCCTCCTGCAGTCAAAGTCAGCTGAATTATCTTAGGGTTGGATGGCCAATGAGGCAAAAAACGGTGGCCTCAGACGCCGCCGAGATTACGCCCCATGTCACGATGGAGCACTTCCAGGTCGACACCTTCCGACTTCAGAGTGTTGGCGATGGATTCGGCCATGGCCACCGAACGATGCTGGCCACCCGTGCAACCGATTGCCACCATCAGGCTGCTGCGCCCTTCTCGCGTGCAGAGGGGGAGGACTGTGCGCACCAACTCCAGGATCTGGTCACGGATGATTGCCGCCTCGGGGCTGGCGAAGATGTAGTCGGAGACTCTCGCATCCTGTCCGGAATGGGGCCGCAGTGTTTCCACGAAGAAGGGGTTGGGGAGGAAACGGACGTCGAAGACGAACGCGGCCTCAAGGGGGACCCCGTATTTGAACCCGAAGGAGGTGACGAACAGGTGCGGAGAGGCGTCTGCCCGCGGCTCCACGGCATCAATTATCAACTGCCGCAGTTCGTGGACATTGGTTGCCGAGGTATCCAGAACCATGGTCGCCACCTGCCGCAACGGCTTCAGGAGCGCCTCCTCCCGGTCGATGCCCGTATTCACTGGGCCACTGCGAGCCAGGGGGTGTGGGCGACGCGATTCGGCGAAACGGCGAATCAGAATTTCTCGGCTGGCATCGAGGAAGAGGAACAGCACGCTGTGGCCGCGGGCCTCCAGCCCCTGGACAATCTTTGCGGCCCTGGCGAGGAAGGTCTGATCTCGCCCATCCATGACCAGCGCCACCTTGGTGATCTGCTGCTGCTGTTCCAACAACAGCGCGAGGGGGTCGATGAGGGACGCTGGCAGATTGTCGATGGCGAAGTACTCCTGATCCTCAAGGGTTTTCAGGGACAGCGTCTTGCCAGCCCCGGAAAGACCGGAAATCAGGACAATTCGAAGCTTCTGTGAACTCCCCGAAGAGCTATCCATTATTTGCCTTGCCGCCCGCCTCGCCGAATAGTTCAAAGATCTCGTCTCCGTCCCGGCAGCCCATCAGTCGGCGCCAGAAATCGGGTTCCTGTATGGCCCCGGTGACCCTGGTGAGAGCACTTACCTGTAAATCGGTTCGCCCCTCAGGCACCAGCAGCAGGAAGATGCCCCTCACCGTCGGCTGGCCATCACCAAAAGAGATGCCTTCCCGCCGGCGGCCGAAGGCAGCAATAAGGTGGCGGAAACGGCCGTGATAGATGTGGGGGATGGCAACGCCTGGTTCCAACACGGTGCTGGACAACTTCTCACGCTCTTTCAGGCGCTCCTTCATCTCGTCCCGTTCGTCCTCGGTCATCGCTGTATAGATGTTGCCGATGAGGTTCAGCAACTCAGTCAGCGCCGAGTCCATCTTGTCAGCCTTGAGGTTGGAACGAATCTGCAATCTGGGGACCAATTCGTTGAGCTTCATCAGGACAATCGTACTCGCTTCGAGGACGGGAGGATTCCCAATTGCGTGCGGTATTTGGCCACGGTGCGGCGGGCGATGGTCAGCCCTTCCTTGCAAAGCAGCTCGACAATGGTCTGGTCGCTCAGGGGCTTGCGCGCTGGCTCGCCCTCAATGAGGGTCCGGATCTTCTCTCGCACCGCTTCGGAGGCCAGGTCTTCCCCCTGATTCGATTCGATGCGGGGATTGAAGAAGAACTTCAGTGGGTAGATACCTTGAGGCGTATGGACATACTTGTTCGACGTTACTCGGCTCACAGTGGACTCGTGCATCTCGATGTCCTCAGCCACATCCCGTAAAACCAGCGGTCGGAGATGGCTGATGCCGTGATCGAGGAAGCCACGTTGGAACTTGATCAGGCTCTCACCCACCAGCTTCACCGTTGACTGACGTTGGTGGATGCTGCGCAAAAACCAGACTGCCGAGCGGACCTTCTTCTTCAGGTACTCCTTGGTCTCTTCGGTGATCTTCCGGTCGATGAGGTTCTTGTAATAGGGGCTGATACGAAGCTTGGGCAGGCCGTCGTCGTTGAGGACCACCACGTACTTGTCATCATCTTTGCGGATGTATAGATCCGGGACGACATAGCGCGTTTCGTCTTCCCCGAAATTGCGGCCCGGCTTGGGGTCCAGGGAGAGGATGATGTGCCGTGCCTCTTCCAACTGCTCATCGCTGATTCCCAGCTTCTTTGCCAGGCTCAAGATATTCCGGCCGACCAGGTCAGGAAGATGGCAGCGAATGATCCGATGGACCAACTCTTCCTCGGGGAAGTAGAGTTCAGCTTGCACCAGCAGGCACTCTTCCAGGTCCCTGGCACCAACCCCCACGGGGTCAAACTGCATGACCGTTCGGCGCACGGCCTCGGCCTCTTCAAGATCGCAGGGGATACTCTGCGCGACGGACTCCATGCCATCATCTCTAAGGTAGCCGTTGGGACCAATGTTGCCAATAATTTCAGTGCCGATGAGCTGTTCGCGCTCCGTCAGGCGGGTCATTCGCAGCTGCCAGAGGAGGTGGTCAGAAAAATCCTCGCCCCGGGTAACGTTGGCTTCAAAGGACGGCAGGTCGTCGTTCCGGCGGACGCCGGTGCTGGGCAGCGGGCCCATGGCGCGGACTTCTTCGATGACCTTCTTCCAGTCATCGTCGTCCTT
>CALGBT010000570.1 GCA_937884235.1 uncultured Pseudomonadota bacterium | reverse complement strand
GATCTGCGATCTGCAGATGGGCTTCACAGTTCCATGGCTGCAGGCCCAGGGGTAAATGGTCATGTACTCATCGATTGACGAGGGATTGGAGATGGCATCGTTGGCCGCCATCACCGCGACCCGGACGATGCTCTGTCCCAGTTCGATGGTCTTGGCCTCCACGTTGTGTCCGGCGACCACGGCGTAAAGTGGGGCAAGCGCCGCAGCCGGCACCCACGGCTCGGGCACTTCCATTATTCCCTGAGTAACAGCGAAACAGGCATCAGTCGCCCCGTCGACCCCGATCAAGGTGGCCTCGGAGCCGTGCTCATCGTAATACTCGTGCCGCTGCAGATAGATGCCGTCGTAGATCTGGTCCGTCAGGCCGTGGGCCGCCATGCCCATGAGAAAAGCAATGTGCTGCGCGGCCTCCTCGGACCAGGGTGGCTGGAAATTATCACGAATCCACTCCAGGTACGCGAGCTGAAGTGGTTCCCAGTGGCTGAGCTCGCCATAGCCATCGCTGACGGCATAGCCACCGTCGGGGAACATCGCCCCGTTGCGGAGAATATTCCACGACTCAGGGCGGGTCATCAACTCCTTCAACTCACCCTCTTCAAGGTAGTTCAACGCATCAGTCGCTACCCAGAGGTGGGAGAAGTTGCCATTGGCCTGCGCCGGCGAAGGAACCGATGCCAGCATCATTACCGACAGCATGACAGAAGACCAGCGAGCAACGAGCATTCTAGACAAGACACCCTCCATTGGCTTCGGGCACCATACCGCATTCCCCCGTATCCGTCCATCGGGCGATAGTCTACGGGCGCATCCTTGAATTGACTTGCCAAGTATGGGGGCCGGTACCCCAGAATCAGGTCAGGGATGCGCCCGAGGCTACAGCCATGCGAAGGTCACTAGCAGGATAATGCCGATGCCGGCCAGATTCAGCCCGAGCCCGGCCCGCGTCATCTGGCGCATGGTAATCCGTCCAGAACCGAAGACGATGGCATTGGGAGGGGTGGCCACAGGCATCATGAAAGCACAGGAGGCGGCGAGGGTGGCGGGCACTGCCAGCACCATGGGGGAGAGCCCGAGCCCCGGAGCGATGCCGGCGAGAATGGGAATCAGCGTTGCCGCTGTGGCGGTGTTGCTGGTGAGCTCCGTCAAGAAGATCACCAGCGTCGTTACGGCAGCCACCACGACGATTTCCGGGAGACCGCGCAGACCCGACATGAGAACCCCGAGATACGCCGCCACCCCACTTCCGTCCAGGGCCGCGGCCAGACTCAGTCCGCCGCCGAAGAGCAGGAGGATGCCCCAGGGCACTCTGGCCGCCCCCCTCAGGTCCATAATGTCCGCAGTCTAGCACATGAACTGCCGTGGTTGCCAGACGGGTACGGCTGTGTTATGCAACATGTCGTCCGGCCCGGCGGCCGTGATTTTGCGACATGGCTCCAGAATCCTGTGAGCGTGATCGCCATCGAACCAACGCATCAGCGTGGATAGATCATGGGGAAACGCATCGTCCTCGAACATGTTGCCATCGACATTGAGTCACACCGGCTCGTCCAGCAGATTCTCCAGGAGAATCCGCCACTTGGAGAGCTTGTGGAGCAATCCCGCGACCCGGCCCAGTTCTCCCGGCGCATGCGAGCCTGGGTCACTGAGTGGCTCAAGGACCGGCCTCACGCGCGCAAGTTCTACCGCAGCGCGCAGCCCAGTCGAGCTCTGCTCCATACGCTGACCTGGCCCGACTACGCGGCCATCCGCATCCTTGACTACCTTGACCATGCCGACACCGAGCTGCCAGACCCCCATCACCGCGGCAAGTATGCCTCGAGCGATCCCTTACGCATGCTCTATCTGGGGGCGGTCCACGGAACCGGGGGAGGGATGGCCCCGTTCTTTGCCGACATGCTCCAACTCTTCCGTCAGTTCAACGGAACCCTCAAGAGAGAACTGCCCACCCGGGAGAAGGTTGAGGAGTGGATGGCACACCACCCCTCGGGACTCGACCCGCAGGTGGTCAAGTTGAGAGAGCGAAACAAGGAGCGCATCATCGAGCGACTCGTGGACCGGATGGATTCCGGCAAAGTCCGCTCCCGCCGCTACACATTCAAGTCGGGCATGTCCCGACCTGCCAAAATCAGACAAGTGCAGGAGTGGTGGAATGAATCGCGCTTTCATCTCTCCATGGCCGTGCGTCGACCGGGTACCCTCAACGAGTTGCTCGATCACTCGCTGTCGCCCGAAACCATGAAGATCCTCTTCGATGCACGGGCCAAGAAGATACCGCTGTTCGTAAACCCCTACTACCTGTCGCTGCTCAATCCTCGTGAGCCCGACTTTGCCCGCGGCTCCGACCTGCCGATTCGTGACTATGTCCTCTACACCCGAGAGCTGGTCGAAGAGTTTGGAAAGATCAGCGGGTGGGAGAAAGAGGACGAGGTGCGGCGCAACGAGCCGAATGCCGCCGGTTGGCTCCTGCCTTCTTCTCACACCTTGCACCGGCGCTACCCTGATGTCGCCATCATGATTCCCGATACCGTGGGGCGGGCCTGCGGCGGGCTTTGTGCCCCCTGTCAGCGCCTCTACGATTTCCAACGCGGGAACCTCAGCTTTGACCTCGACGACCTGGAACCGGGTGAGACCTGGCCTCGCAAGCTCGAACGGCTCATGGAGTATTTCGAGGAAGACACACAACTCAGGGACATCCTGATTACCGGCGGCGATGCGCTGATGAGCTCCAATCGCTCGCTGGCCCGGATTCTGAGTGCAGTGGCACGTATGGCCGCACGCAAACAGGAAGCCAACAAGCTGCGCCCCGATGGAGAGAAGTACGCAGAACTCCAGCGCGTTCGCCTCGGCACGCGCCTGCCCGCCTACCTGCCATACCGGGTAACACCAGAGCTGGTCGAAGTACTCGTCGCTTTCCGCGAGAAAGCCCTTCGGGCGGGTGTCAAACAATTCTTCATCCAGACTCACTTCGAAACCGCCATGGAGGTAACACCGGAGGCACAAAGAGCTGTCTCTCTACTCCTCTCCGCAGGCTGGATGGTGACCAACCAGCAGGTCTTCACCGCCTCCGCCTCCCGCCGAGGCCACACCGCCCGGCTCCGCCAGGCGCTCAATGAGATCGGCGTCCTCACCTACTACACCTTCTCAGTCAAGGGGTTCGCCGAGAACCGCGGGGTCTTCGCCACCAACGCCCGGGCGATGCAAGAGCAGATGGAAGAGAAAGCCGTGGGAATGCCTCCGGCGGCTCTCAGAGACCGGCTGCAGCAACTTCCAGAGCATGCTCAGAACCTGGTCGAGGAAATGCGTCGGCTGAGGGACGAAGCGGGACTGCCCTTCCTGGCCACCGACCGCAACGTGCTCAATCTACCAGGCCTCGGCAAGAGCCTGACCTTCCGGACTATTGGCATCACCCGGGATGGCCGGAGGGTCCTCGAGTTTGACTACGACCTCACCAGAGCCCACAGCCCCATGGTTGAACTCTTGCCCAAAGTCCGCCTGATCGAATCCAAGTCCATCTCCGAGTTTCTCTCGCAACTCACCGGGATGGGCGAAGACCGGGCCGAGTACGAGACCATATGGGGCTACTCGCTGGGCGCCACCGAACCCCGAATGCCAGTCTACGACTACCCGCCGTTCGGCTTCTCAACCACCGCCAGAATGACCAACATCCGCCTCCCTCGTAGAAAATCCCGCGCCGGGGAACAACCGCGCCGGGGATGATTGTTGGAAACCCCAGAGGGACTACGTCAAGGAGCGGTAGAGCCGACCGTGGGACTGCGCCACTGCGGACCACGAAGAGGTCTGGGCAAACTGCTTCCCGGCCTCCACAACTCGCCCGGCAAAAGACTCGTCGGTGAGCAAACGCCCCACCACATCGGCCCATACTGCCGGCTGACGAGGGGGGATCACAACTTCGGCCGTGACATACGTCTTGATATCTTCAAACTTGGGGATGTCGGAGCAAACCAGGGGCTTGCCCGCAGCCAGTGCCAGATGGGCCACGCCGCTGGCGGAGTGATAGGATTGCAGATGGGGCAGGAGCACCACGTCGGCCGCAGTGTAGTAGGCTTCGATCTCCTCAAAGGGAACGAACTCATGGGCAAAGCGCACGTGCGACTCAATGCCCAGTTTCCGCACCAGGTGCTTGACGTAGCCGGCGTAGGCCCGGTTGTACCATCGACCTCCAGCAATCTCGCCGGCGATCACCAGGACCGCTTCCGGGCATTGGCGCAGCAACGCTGGCATCATGCGCAGGAGCACGAGAACATTCTTCTGCACGTGAACAAACCCGAAGAAGAGCAGCATAGGAGCCCCATCGGCGACATTGTAGCGCTGGCGGATTTCTTTGCCATCACCAGTAAAGAGAGGCGGCGTGCCATGGGGTATCACCGAGATGTGACTCTTGCGGACACCGTGGCGAGCCAATACGTCCCGGGTGGAATCCTGGTGGACGATAAGATGGCTGGCCACCGCTCCCAACGCCTGATGGAACTGGCGGGCGTTGGGCTTGCGCTCCAGCAACCCCGAGAACGTCGTATAGACGGTATGCACGGTCACGACAGTTGGCACCGAAAGCTTCTTGCACCCTTCAAGGAAACGGATCAGCGGTCTCCCCATGCCGAAGATATCCGGGGAATGCTGAATGTGGACCACGTCGGGCCGGGTCTCCTGCACCGCCGCCAGCAGTTCGCCCGAGAAGTCCTGCCCGCGCACAAAGCAGGCATGAGCCGAGAAGCCGTCGGTATCTGCCCCGCCCAGCTCCGAGAGAATCACTGCTGCGCCCTGTTCGCCGTCACGCAAGGCCTGCGCCAGAGCCAACGAGTACGTGGCAATGCCGCAATGCTGTGGCGGAAAGGTGGTGACCAGTGCTACCCGCATCGACACTCCCTTGCGGCCAACGATACAGCCGCCCTATGTCAAACTGTCCAGTTACGTCCAGCCGCGTAGAGTTCCTTCAGTTCCACGAGGGAATCAATCACGACGATGGACGGAAAACGACTCAGAAAATCTGCACGCCCGAAAGTCCCGGTACGCCCAACAAAGGAGACCCCAGACTCCTGCGCGCGCTCGCCATCCTTAATGGAATCCCCGACAAAAACAACGGCCTCGGCAGTTACTCCCTCGGCCCGCATCACATAGTCGAAGTGGTCCCGGCCTTTGGCAAACCCCTCTCTGAAACCAAGTACGTGGTCGAAGGGGGCGGGATTGCGCACCATGAATTCGTCTACGTTGTGCTGAAAGTTGTTGGACGAAATCGCCGTAACGACACCCCGGCTACGGAGAAACTCCAGCGTCTCAATCGCCCCCTCAAAATACGGCTCTTCAAAGAACCCGGCGAGCTTCCGCACCTCGAATTCTTCGGCCAGAACAGAGTTCTGCTGCCCCTCGGGGAAGATCAAATCCAGTTGCTGGAAGAACGGGATGCCAGAAGTCTCCAGGTACCTCTGGCGAGCCTCGGCAAAGGGCAAACCATAGTGCGCCTGCATGACATCGGCCGCGATATCGGCAAAAGCCCCCATGGAATCTACCAGAGTACCGTCGAAATCCAGGAGGCAAACCCGCTTGTCGTCGCGCATCGGCACCGGCCCCGCCACCCTATTTTGTGATCTGTTCAAAATGATAGCTGGTGCGACCCTTGATCGTGCGGCCCTTGCCGTTTCTGTTGTATTGGAATTCGAAGGCCGCCTTGTAAGTGTAGCTGAAGGGCTGAATCAACTTGCTCACCACCGCTTTCTCCAGGGTAGACAAGTCTGCCAGCTTATCCTGGCGGCGCTTGCGCTTCTGCGCTTTGATGGCCCCCATGAGCGAGTCGACTCCCGGGGCGCCAGTCACCAACACCGCCTTGGGGACCTCGTAGCCGTTCTTCGGGTCCTTCTCGAAATCACTCAATTCCAAAGTCGGATTAGCCGCCGTAACCTGGATACGCTTATCGTCAGCGACGACAAACCAGCCAATCCACTTCTGTCCATACTCTTCCGACGTTTCGAGCACGGTGAGCAGCACCGTCCTACTCTTGCCTACGTCGCGCATTCTGATCCAGCGATGGGCCTGGAGATTGGGGGATACATTAATCACGGAGTGGTCACCGTACGTCAGGCCCGCCAGCGAATGTTCGCCCACGGCTTCACCCTTGACAGTAGCTTCAAAGTGCCCCCGGGGGGTGAGCAGAGTCACTCCGTAATAGGACTTCTCGCCAGCCCCGTAATAAGCCATACCACCACCAGGACGCCAGGCCGGAGCAGAGTTCGTGATCGCGCAGTCAGCAACGAAGTCGCCAGTCTCCATGTGCGCCTTCCAGGCACTGCCGTCGCCACTGAAGGTGCTGGCCCCCAGGGTCATGGTCAGAGTCTCGCCTGCAACTGAGTACGACCAGTTGCCCGCGTCAAAGACTTGCCGGGTGGTGATCTTCTTGCCGCCGGGAGGCGTGAAGTTGACCAGCAATGCCGCCCGCCCGTTCTTGACTCCCATGTTGGAGATAAAGATCTGGAACCAGAGATTGCCCCCACCCTGCGGGCTGTTGTCAAAGGAGTACTGCTCGCCGTAGAACTTGTTGACCTTGTTCTCTGAACGGTCTCCATGGGGGCTGAAATCTGCCACCACGGCCTTGCGGCTCTTGCCTTGGAAGGCACGTACTTCATAGGCCCTGGCTGTCCCGGTGAGAGCAAAGACAACCAGAATGGCGGTAAGTATTGTTCTAGCTGAGTGGCAATCACAACGCATAGCACTCCTCCCTGCCGACAAACGGAGACCAGTTGACGTAACTGCTATCATATTATTGCCTGCCAAGCCAATCATCCCTCTGAAATTGAGGCAATTGCGCTGACCGCGCAAAAGCCTCCACCATCGGGCAGCGATTGGACAAAACCGGCAACGCCGGGTAATATCCGGCTTCACATTCCGGCGGGAGGCTGCAATTGACCATGGTGATGTTGCTCGCAGAGAGGGGCCTTGGCAGGGTCATCGAACCCTTTGTCCACACCTCCCCTCATTGCCCATGAAGAGTCACTTTTCAGCGCGCTGGGCCGCGGCATTCGTGCCTCTTTGTATGGCACTCCTGCTTCTCAAGCTGGGTCTCTTTGGAAATCACATCTGGGGCAGCGAAGGCAGTGGCGTCTCCCCTTTGCTGCTGGTGAAATTGCCCCTGGTATTGGGCGCAGACATTCTCGGGGCCGCGCTGGGTGCGCTGCTGGTGGCAGTCGTCGCCAGCCTTGGGGGACAACACCGGCACTGGGCTGACGGAGCGGGTGCGTTAATGACCTACGGTCTGCTTTTTCTTGCCGTAGTCTCTACTTTCACCGTCGTCTTTGCCGGTGGTCTGTTAAACAAGTCGGCCCTGGACTCCATGCAGATCATCCTGGGTTCAGGGGGCAAGAGCACCAACGAGGGATTCTGGGCATCCGTTGAAGCCTACTTCACTACCTCGTTTCTCTCTGCCCTGGTCATCATCCCCTTGGTAGGGGGCATCACTTTCATCTGGCTGCGGCCGCGGGGCAAACGGGTCCTTGCCTGGCTGCGACAGCGCTGGGTCTGGCCGGCATTGCTGGTGGAGACCATGGTCACCGTCGTCATCCTCCCATTCTTCATGAGTGGTGAGATCGGCGGAATCAGAGTCTACACGGTGGGCCTGGAAAAGAGCCCCTTTATTGAACTGGGCTGGTCCTATCTGCGCCCGGCCCTGCGCGGCCTGACTCGCACCGACATTGATCTCGGCGACGAATTCCGCCTCCCTCTGGAAGCTCAGCACGAGGCGGCCGGAAATCCGCCGCTAGCCGATACCCGGCCAATTCGGTCCAACGTCCTGCTGATCATGATGGAGTCCGTGGGTGAAGCATACCTCGCCGACAAAGAAGACCCGATGCCCTACCTGCGTAGCTTCGGGCAACGACCGGGCACTGTCCGATTCCTGCAACACTACTCAACCTGGTCGCTAACAACCAAGGCCCTCTTCTCGCTGCTCTGCTCTGAGTTGCCATATCCCAACTACAAGCCCATCTCCCTGGTCAACCCCGCCATCCCTGCCAGAAGCCTACCGGAGGTTCTGCAAGGGGAGGGCTATCGCACCGCCTATATTACCTCCCAGGACTTCGCCTATGACCGGCAGCTACGGTTCCTCAAGCACCGCCACTTCGATCTCTTCCTTGACATGCACAACCTCAAGGGGCACGAAGATGCCTGGTACGGCAAGTGGGGAATCGACGATGCCGTAACGGTCCGAGCCGTGCTGGAAGAAGCCCAGAAACCAGGACCATTCTTCATCCTCTTCGGCATGGTCTCCGGCCATCACCCCTTTGTCGCCAGCCGCACCCAGGAGGAGAATCCGGACGGAACCAGAGTCACCGAGTATCTGCGAGCATTGCGCTATGCCGATGACCAGATCAGGGCGCTACTCGAGGGACTGCAAGAAGCCGGGGTCCTGCAAGATACCCTGGTAGTAATCGTCTCGGACCATGGCGAAGGGCACGGGCGGCACGAAGGCCGCAACACCTATGAAGAGGTCGTCAAAGTCCCCGCCGCGTTCTTCGGCCCCCAGTTGGCCGGACTCCAACTCCAGGTGGAGCGAGTGACGAGCCATCTGGACATTGCCCCGACCATCCTGGGACTGCTGGGACTGCCAATTCCCTGCACCATGAAGGGGAGAAATCTGGTAAGCGACGGAGAGCCCAGAGTGGCCTTCTTCGGCGGACGCCCCCCGAAGTTCCAACTGGGGCTGCCCTCTCTGCCAATAAAGAGTGAGACACCTGGGTGAAGTAGTTTAGAGTAGA
>CALGBT010000569.1 GCA_937884235.1 uncultured Pseudomonadota bacterium | reverse complement strand
AGAGGTGAAGCGGGAGTTGCCGCGTCCGCCTCGGCCGCCAACAATGAGGACCACGCTGGCGCCCCGCGCGTCCAGGTCCGCCAACAACTCCCCATTCTCGTCATCGAAAACGAGGGTTCCTGGAGGGACGCTCACAACCAGATCCTTCCCCGACCGACCAGTGCAATTGGTGCCACTCCCGGGGCGTCCCGGTTCAGCTTTCAGGCGTTGGACGTGGCGAAAGTCTACCAGAGTGTTCTTCTGCGCATCGGCGATAATGATGACGTTGCCGCCCTTGCCGCCGTCCCCGCCGTCGGGGCCACCCTTGGGGATGCCCGATTCGCGTCGAAACGATACCGCACCGGGTCCACCAGCGCCGCTCTGCACAGTTACTTTGGCTTCATCGACAAACATGGTTGAGTCCTGAGATGGAATGGCAGAGTCAAGTGGGGGGAGGGTGGAACGGTGGCGATTAGATCACCGGGATGATACTCACCTTGACTTTTCCCAAACCATTCTTGGTGTATTGAACCGTACCGTCAGCTTTGGCGAAGAGAGTATAGTCCCGACCCATGCCGACATTGTCTCCAGCGCGAATCTTGGTTCCGAGCTGACGAACCAGGATGTTGCCTGCCAGAACGGTTTGGCCTGCATATCGCTTGACGCCGCGTCGTTGCGCGTTACTGTCTCTACCGTTCCGGGAACTACCTTGACCTTTCTTATGTGCCATTGTTGGCCTCCTTCAAACGCTACGGGAGCACGACGTCGGTGATCTTCAAACGGGTGAAGTGCTGGCGGTGGCCAGCCTTCCGACGGTACTTCTTCCGATGCTTGAACTTCTGGACGATGATCTTTTTGTCGCGGCCGCTGGCCACGATTTCAGCGAAGACTTTGGCTCCAGTCACCAGGGGAGTGCCAATCAGCGCACCGCCGTCCCGTTGAACCAGAAGCACTTCTTCGATTTCGACCTTGGAACCGACCTCACCGCCCATCAACTGGACTTTTACCAGGTCGCCAACGGCCGCCTTGTGCTGCGTGCCTCCGCACTTGAATATCGCGTACATCTGGTGCCTCCTCGCACTCCAATCAGGGGGCACATCTTAACCATGGCGGTCCTCCTGTCAAGCAAAATCTCGTCATGAGGTAACGGCCGGTGCGGCGCCTTTGATGCCGGGGAGGACCATCGCCGGCGCCGGTTTTTTTCTTGACTCTCCCGCCCCCGCGTTGCTATATGAACACATGGATTGTAAAGTCCCATCTGCCACTCAGACATAGGTTGGAAAAGATGAAGAAGATTGTTCTTTTCGCAGCGCTGACCATCGCGTGCCTGGGGCCGCTCCCGGCCGCAGGAGCAATCATCACGGACATACAGAGCTCCTTCGACAAGAACGACCCATTTGACCTCAAGCTGACTCTCGCCTACGAGTGGAACTACCACAACACCCAGATTACCAGAGAAGCTCTGCAGAATAGCCAGATTGTGCCGGCCAACAAGCTGGAGTACAGCCGGATGTGGCATGCCATGCACGTTGGGCTTGCCATCGGACTCTACCGGGACCTGGAACTGGTCTTTGACCTGCCGGTTATCTTTGCCGACCAAGTGAAGGTTGGGGCCCACCCGAATGTCAAGAGCGACCCGCAGTGCGTTGGTGACAAACTCTACGAGAGCTGCATTGGCGATATCGACCCCAGCGCCGACCCGTGGAATTTCGACGACTCGACCCAGGCCAATACTCTCTTTGACATTCCTTTTAGCGGGCGGTCGCGTTCCGGGTTGGGGGACATCGCCCTGGGGTTGCGCTGGGCACCATGGCACTACAAGCGGGACCATCAGTACCCCTCCTGGTTGCTGGGTCTGATGTTTCGCATCCCCACGGCTGAGGTCAAGACTCCATACAACGACGGGGTTGGTGAAGGGCTCTTTCAGTTGGAAATAAACACTGCCATCTCCCGCCGGGTGGCCAGCTTCTTTGAACCCTATTTCGACCTCCACGGCAAGCTGCGGTTTGCCACGGATAAGAGTCTCTTTGCCAACGAGAATGATGTCACCCAGACGCTGGTGCAGCCGGGACAGTCCATGGGGCTGACGCTGGGGGCTGAATTCATCCCCTGGGAAGTTGCGGCCAATGACCAGCACGTCTCCATTAACATCGGTGGGGGACTCGACTATGTCTTTGAAGGCCGGGAATATGCCGAACTCTGGGAGGCTCTGGGCTCGTCCAACTGTCTGACCATGTACGATTGCGACCTGACCACTTACACCCGTGGCCCAAAGGGAGTTGATGACCCGTCGGCGAAGCTGGCTGAAGACCAACGCAAGGGGCAGGGGTTCCCGCGCTCTGACGGCATTACTGACATCGAGCACTACAGCCTCTTCTCTTTCTGGGCCGGCCTGGATGTCCAACCCGTTCAGTACTTCCAGATTGGGCTGCAGTTCAAGATGGCCTATGTCACTCCCCACTTCATTACCTTCGCCGATGCCGGGAAGGACGCCCTGGACGACAACGACCAGTTTGTCACCGGGCAGAACAGCAAAGATTTCAACGAATACAACCCCAAATATATCGAGTCCATTGACGAGGTTGGTCAGCGGTTTCGCGCCAGCCAGGCACTTCAGTACAGCATCATGGTGAATCTCGCAGGACGCTTCTAGTATGAGTGGTGATGCACGGAAGGAAGCAATCAAGAAGCTGCTGGCGAGCACCGGAGGCATCCTCGGTGGGTCTGGTGGGGCCAATCGGCTGGTAGTCTTGCGTTTCCCCAACGTCGAGGAAATCCAGGGTTCTTTGAAACTCTTCCCCAGGGCTTTTCCGCGCATTAATTGGCAGGGCGTGCCAGTGCGTACGGGGCACCTCACCAACCTGTTGCGGGCAGCCACCACCATGTCTGACGGTCCCATGCGCAAAGTGTCGGTGCTCTATGATTTCCCGGGGGAAGTCGATGACCGCATCATCTCCACGATGGCAGCCGAGGACCTTGAGGCTGCAGCCATCAGCGGGGACTTGCTGGGAACATCCATTATCATCGCCGTCCTCTCTCCCTCGGTGCGGATACTGGCGGATAAGGCCCCCACCTTGTGGACCGGGAAAGGGGGGTACTTTGCCTGGCCTACCGAGGTGCACCTTCCCGAGTCGGACGATTCGGATTCAGGGCACTCGCCTCTGGACGAACCTGAATTGAGCGATACGCCCACCGAGGAGGAAACCAGGGCGGTCCTAGCGGACCTCAAGGGGCGGGAGGCCGCCGACTACCTGTTGCGGGTTGCCAGGTCCCATCTGGACGGGGGCGATAGCGAGCAGGCGCGGCTCTTCCTCCTGCGCGCCGTCCAGATCTACTCGGAAACCGCGAATCTCGAAGGGATGGCCGCAGCCTACCATCTCCTGGGGCAAGGAGCACTGCAGCGAGGCGACCATAGCACCGCACTGGAGTGGTTCGGGCAGGCCATTGAGAGCTTTTCCATCGCCGATGACGAGCCCCACATGTCGGAGTCCATCGCGCAGAAGGGGTATGTTCACTACCTGACCGGTCGCTACGAGGCCGCGGTGCGCGACTTCAACGAAGCACTGGCCCTGGATCAGAAGCGCGGGGACAAGGAACGGGAATCGGCCGGGTTCCGCAAGATAGCGATGGTTCTCGAGCTATTGAAGCGCTTTCCGGCCGCCCAGGAACTGTACGAGAAATCACTGGCCATCGAGCAGGAATTGGAGAATCTCCCGGGGCAAGCGCGCGTCTACCATCACCTCGGACGCCTCAACGAAATGCAGGGCAACTTTGATGAGGCCGTGGAGTTGTATCATCGGTCGCTGGAGCTCAAGGAGCAGGAAGCTGACCGGCCCGGATTGGCCACCACCTACCATCAACTGGGCAACCTCTTTCTGACGCGACAGGACTACGAAGAGGCTCTGGTGCACTACGCCAAGGCCACCGAGGTAGAGAAGAAGATTGGGGACCGGCAGGGCCGGGCCAGGACTCAGGCACAAATGGGACTAGCCTATCGCGAGCTGGGGCAGGTGGAGAAGGCACTCTACCATCTTGTGCACGCCTATCAGTTGTTTCAGAGGCTACGCTCTCCCCTGGCCGGCGAAGTGCTTGCCAAGGTGGAAGAACTCCAGGAAATGGTGCCGGCAGATACCTTCAATAAGATTCTCAGCGAAGCTTCCGCCACAACCGCCGGAATTTAGAGGTGACACACCAAACTGCTCATCATACGAGGTGCCAGCATGTGTAGATTCACAACGCTACTCCTCCTGGTCCTGGCCGGGACCGCTCTCCATGCCGAGCCGCGCAATGTCAGGGTTTCGTACTACGACCCCGACACTGCACACAAGGCGGCAGTTACCTGGACTACTGATGGATTGGATGAAGCAACCATCCTGCAATACGGTTATGTCGCACCGGGGCAATTCGATGCCGTTGCCCAGGTTTCGCAGGGGCCCGGTGACCTGGGCGCGATCAACGTCGCCTTCCTTGATGATCTCAAGGCCGATACTGTCTACCAGTATCGGGTCGGAGATGGGGCCACCTGGACCTCTACCAAGTCATTTCGCACCGGGCCAGAAGACCAGTGCGCCCCCTTTCGATTCGCCGCATTCGGTGATAATCGCCCTGATGCAGACTGGCTGCCGCAACTGAAATGGAACCCCATCCTTGAAGAGACCGCCGGGGCCGGTCCCGCATTTCTTCTGCACACCGGGGACATCGTCAAGGACGGTCAAATTCTGCAGCAGTGGAAGGACTTCCTTAACAACAGTGATCCAGTGCTCGCTTCCATCCCCCTCATGGCCACCATCGGCAACCATGACGACGGCCCCGGCGTGGGCGAGGGAGCAAACTACAATCGGATTTTCACCTTGCCCACCAATGAGGCTACTGGCACCGAGGACTTCTACTACTTCCGGTACGGCAATGCCATTTTCGTGTCCCTGTCAAGTCAGACCTTTGGCGGCGGAGAGTCGCTCTTTCAAACACAGGCCGACTGGCTGGACAAGGTGTTGACCGACAATCCTGCCCAGTGGAAGTTCGTCATGCTTCACCACCCTCCATACACGAGTCACGCCTCCTTCGACCTCATCTTCACTGAGTTCGAATTCAACCATCCGCCCGACGAGAAGGGCTATAATTCTGTGCTCGTACCCATCTTTGACAAGCATCACGTCGACATCGTTTTTGCCGGACACAATCACTACTATGAGCGCATTGGGCCCGTCGCCATGGGGGCCGATCCGGCCCAGGGAGTCGAGGTTGCTGACTTTGACCAGGGCACCGTCTACGTGATCACCGGCGGGGCCGGTGCGCTGGTCTACGATGAGTTCAATATTCCCTGGATAAATATCGAGGTTGACCTCGTTGACTGGGTTTGCGGGAAGGCAGTTGGCAGCAAGGTTTGTGCGGGCGACCATCACTTCGTTACCATTGATATCGATGACGGCCACCTGCACTTCGAGGCCCGCGCTACGGCGCAGCAGACTGTGGCCTACGACCTGGGAAATCAGGCGCTCATTGATGTCTTCGATATCTACAAGGAGCCGTCCGAGGATTGCCTGGAAGTGCCGGTGGAGCCTGACCCGGTTGAGTCCTCGCCGGAGTATATTGAAGCC
>CALGBT010000568.1 GCA_937884235.1 uncultured Pseudomonadota bacterium | reverse complement strand
CCGTCGACCTGGGCCTCTACGTCATCGTTGACGACGACGCTGATGGCCCCAGTGCTTCCGACACCTTCTGGCCTCTCACCGACGCCACTGTCAGTGCGGACATTGACGCTGAACAGGTGCAGACCGTGGTGCCCGAAATCTACCTCAGCAGCCACCTCTACGTTGGCTTCCGCGTGGCCGGGTCCGACACTTACAACGTCAATTACTTCGATATCGATGATGTCAAAGTCTGTGGTGGCGTTTCGCCGGAGTGGTACAGCTACCCCAAGGTGGCCGCCGTAGAGTACAACGATACTTACAGCAAGGCCCTGGTGGTAAAGGATGCCGATGCCGGTGCGTCCATCAGCTGGTCCATTATTTCCGGACCCAGCTTCGCCACCGTCACCGACCCCAGCTACCTCTTTGGCCCCAAGACCTATCAGGGTTACCTCAAGCTGAACCCCACGAGTATTGATGACGTGGGCACCTATGATGTGACCATTCGGGTGACGGATGGCTGTCTCTCGCAGGACGTCACCATCACCGCCCAGGTGGTTGCGGCCACCGGCTATCTGGTATGGAATCCCACTGAGGTTCCCGCTGCCCATGGTGCGGCCCTGGCCGCGGCCATCAAGGCCAACGACCGAACAGCTCAGGTTGTCAGCGACTACGGTGTCTTTGACAGCCTCAACGGCTTCACCGGCATCTTCGTCGCCAGTGGTGTCTACGGTGGCAGCCATGTGCTGACCGCTGCCGATGCTTACTACCTGGGCAACTACCTCAAGCTTGGCGGCAAGGTCTACCTTGAGGGTGGTGACGTCTGGGCGCACGACAGCTGGACCAACCTGCAGCCATACTTCAACATTACCGGACTGTCTGATGGCTCGCAGACCTACGCCGGGCCAGTGGAGGGTCGCCATTTCTGCTATGGCGAGGACTTTACTGTCAGCACCGACTATACCGTCAATAACTTCGTCGACCGGATCGAGCACAAGGTGCAGACCGAGGCCAGACCCATCCTCTCGGATACCTCCGATTCCTTCCACGTTGCAGTTGCCTTTGAGCATGCGACCAAGGGATACCGGACCATTGGTTCCTCGCTGCCATTTGTCGGCATGGTTGCCGATGCTGGAACGCCCGATTCGCTCATGGCTCTTTACATCGACTTCTTCGAGAACGGCTATCCCGCCTGCCTCGGTGCTGATTACTGTGATGACTCCGTGCAGTGTACAACTGATACCTGCGTTGCCGAGGAGTGTACCTATGCAGATGTAGAGGACTGCACGGTTTGTGTCGATGACGCCGATTGCGCCGACTACTACGCCTGCAACATGGACCAGAAGATCTGCCAGGCCATCCCTTACGACGTGGCGATTGGGGTGTACACGTCCAGTGACACGCCGAAGACTATTGGCTCGGCCACAGCCAACGACGTCTCCAGCACCATTGCCGTGACCCACGGTTTTGAGGTCACGGATGTGCATGCCAAGATCTTCCTTAAGCATTACTACCGCGGGGATCTCAAGATTACGCTGACCCACGGCGACACTACGGTCACTCTGGTTTCCGCCGATGCCACCGATTCCGAAGCGAACTTCTATCACACCTACGACGACTTCATGACCGTTGACGTGGGCAACATGGATGACTTCGACGGCGCCACCATGAATGGCAATTGGACCCTCACGGTCAGTGACACTGCGGCCTTGAACGGCGGCCAACTGGTGAAGTGGGAACTCTATCTGAAGAAGGACGAGACCCAGGTTTGTGAGGAAAATGGCGATTGCGACGACGGTCTTTATTGCACCGTTGATACCTGCAACACCGCGTTCGGATATTGCGAGTTCAAAGAGGAGAACTGCTCGGATGGGGACAAGTGCACCACCGACTCCTGCGACGAAGCTACCGATGCGTGCGTCAACACCCTTACCGTCGACTGCGATGATGGTAATTCCTGTACTACCGACACCTGCGTTCCGGCCACGGGTACCTGCAACAACACCATGGTTGATTCTTGCGATGCTCCCTGCACAACCCATGCGGATTGTGGTGCCAACGATTACTGCCACCCCACTGCGAAGGTCTGCACCCTGATCCCGGGTGATGTCCATCAGGTATTCGATGCCACGGTCTTCCCGGCAACCATTCCTGACAACTCTCCCACGGATTTGACCAGCAGCATCGCGGTCAGTTCCGACGAGAAGAAGATCATTAATATCTACGCCAAGGTGCTCATCTCCCATACCTACAAGGGCGACCTCACGGTCTCTCTGGGCAATGGCACCAAAACCATCTATCTACACAACCAGAGCGGCGGCGCTGCAGACAACGTCTATGCCGTCTATGACCTGGTGGAGAGCCCCGATGGTGCCGCGGATCTGAATGGTTGGGATGGCCAGAATCCAAACGGTACGTGGACCCTGACAGTTCATGACTGGGCCACGGGGGATACCGGCAAGCTGCTTGACTGGCGTCTCTTCATTACCAAGGCAATCTGCACCAAGCATGTCGATTGTGATGACGATGATGCTTGCACTATCGACACTTGCTCGGCCGAGGGCCTTTGCACCAACGCTGCTTTGCCATGCGATGATGGCGCCTGGTGCAACGGTGAAGAGACCTGCGACCAGCTGACCGGCTGTGCGGCTGGCATTCCCCAGCAGACTGACGACGGCATCGGCTGCACCGCTGACTTCTGCGATGAAGCCACCATGACGGTCAAGCATGTGGCCCAGGACGGCCTTTGTGATGACAATGCGTGGTGCAACGGTACCGAAACCTGCGACGCCGAAGATGGCTGCATCCCCGGCACCCCGGTGGCGGTTGACGACGGCATTCCCTGCACCGTCGACACCTGTGACGAACTGGGGCACGTTGTGCAGCACACCACCTCAGACGCGCTCTGTGATGACGACCTCTTCTGCAACGGTACCGAATCCTGCCACGCCACACTCGGCTGCCAGGCTGGGGCTGCACCTGACTCGGACGATGAAATTTCCTGCACCATCGACGCCTGCGATGAAGTCAACGACGTCTTTGTGCATACCGTGGACAATAGCGTCTGCAACGACGGACTCTTCTGCAACGGCTCCGAGATCTGCGATACCGAGCTCGGCTGCGTCTCTGGCGCGGTGCCGCTCCTTTCGGATGGTCTCTCCTGTACCTTGGATGTCTGCGATGAAGATGGTGACATCGTCACCCATACCGCCGATAGTTCCCTTTGTAACGACAATCTCTATTGCAACGGGGAAGAGACTTGCGACCCCAATGCCGGCTGCGTCTCCGGCGATCCGCCATCCCTCACCGACGGCGTCTCCTGTACGGTTGATGAGTGTGTGGAAGGGGACGATTCCATTACCCATACCCCGAGCCATTCGTTGTGTATCTACGATGGTCCCAAGGCGGCTGCCTGCCTGACGCCGACCTGCGATCTGAACTTCGGCTGTATCTTCACCATCAACGACGGCGTTGATTGCGAAGATGGCATCTTCTGCACCGTCAACGACTTCTGCGCTGACGGTTACTGTGAGCAGGGCGGTCCCAGCTCCGACCCTGCTTGTGCCTGCGTGACAGATGACGATTGTCTGGATGATGGCAATGCTTGCAACGGGGTCATGGAGTGCAAGGACCTCGTCTGCCAGCCCAAGGCCAATTCCGTTGTCCACTGTGAAGAGCACGCCAATGACTGCTTGAAGTATACCTGCAATCCCGTGGACGGTGTTTGCGAAGAAGGCCCCAAGGAAGCGGGCTCCTCTTGCGACGATGGCAACCTCTGCACCGCCGGTGACGTCTGCAATGGCTCCGGTACCTGCGTCGCTGGCGTCAGCCCCTGCGATGACGGCTACTTCTGCAATGGCACGGAATCCTGTGACCCCGATACCGGCGCTTGCTCGCCGGGTGTCAGTCCCACCGTCAGCGATGGCGTTGGCTGCACCATGGATATTTGCGACGAGGCCAACGACGTCGTCATGCACACCGCAAATGATGACTACTGTGACGATGCCATCTTCTGCAATGGAACTGAGTATTGTGACGAGGCTGAGGGTTGTAAGCACGCCCTGCTTGAGCTTGACGACGGCATCGACTGCACTACCGATTCCTGTGACGAAGAGAACGACATCGTCCTCCACGTCGGCGACAATGCCGCTTGTGACGATGGTCTCTACTGCACTGGCACCGAGACCTGTTCCAAGGTCACCGGTTGCGTGCACAACAACGTGCCTGTGCTTGATGACGGTGTTGACTGCACCATCGATGCCTGCGTTGAGGCCACCAAGACCGTGACCCACGTTGCCAGCCACGCCTTCTGTTCGGATGGCAACGAATGCAACGGCACCGAAATATGTGATGTCAATCTCGACTGTCTGGAAGGCACACCGCCAACCGTTGATGACGGCATTGCGTGCACCATAGATAAATGCACCAATGGGGTGTTGCAGCACACTCCTGACGACTCGGTTTGCGATGATACCAAGTGGTGCAACGGCACCGAGACCTGCAGCAAGTTGGCCGGTTGCCTCTCTGGGGTCGCTCCGACCCTGGACGACAGTGTTGCCTGCACGCAGGACTACTGCAACGAGACCCTGGACGAGGTCGTCCATCAGGCTGACGATGCCGTTTGTGACAACGGCCAGTACTGCGACGGTACCGAAACCTGTGATACCGCACTGGGCTGTACCAGCGGTGCGGCGCCAGATTGTGACGACGGCAGCCCCTGCACTTTGGACAAGTGCGACGATGATTTGGATGGCGGTCTGGGCGCTTGCGACAACTCCGGCAAGGTGCAGTACTGTACCAGCTCCTGCGGCGGCTCCCATAGCTACGACGCAGGCGACAACGACTGTGGTACTGATGATGCCTGCGTTGGCGGTCTCGCCGGCGAAGGATTGGGAACCTGCACCCCCATCTGCTCTGCAGCCAATTGTGGCAAGGGTTCCTCAGGCGTCCTCAACACGCCGATCAACGACTACTCCTGCGTTACGAAGACCGTAACCGTGACCGCACCAAATGCCTACATTCAGGACGTTGATATCAAGGTTGAATTGCTGCACAGCAACCTCGGCGACCTTGAATTCACCCTCACCGATCCTTCCGGCACGGATGTCTCGCTGTGGGCCAAGGGAACGGGGGGCACGGCCGATAACTTCTACAACACTTTCACCACTTCCTACGAGGACATCCCCGGCGCGATCTGCTCTCTCCAGGGTCACGCGGCCAACGGCACCTGGACCTTGAAGGTCTGCGACACGACTAACGGTAACGAGGGCCTCCTCAAGTCATGGGGCGTGTTTGTCTCGACCACCAGCGACAATCTGGCGTTGGGTGACACTTGCGCCGCACCAATTGTCATCAGTGGGGCTGATGGCACCAAGAGCATGTCCGGCACCACCGTCTGCGCCAGCGATGGCTACGCTAGTTCCTGTGGCGGCGGCACGGCCCCGGAGCGGGTCTATTCCTTTACTTTGGACAAGGGCAAGCGAGTGACCTTCTCGGTGGAGGCCCAGTTCGATGCCATCATCGCATTGAAGGGCCAGAAGGCGGGGACTTGCGACGGTGCGACCCTCATCTGCAAGGACAATTGCTCTGAAGTCGGCTGCGCCGAGCAGCTCTCTAAGATCCTGCAGAATGCTGGCACCTATTACTTCTTCGTTGATGGTGCTGGCGATGAGGAGGGAACCTACGACCTCACTGTCACTTTCCAGACCTTGAAAGCCAACGGCGAAGAATGCGACGCCAGTCTGGAGTGCATCTCCTCCTGGTGTGACAACGGCTACTGCTGCGCTGCTGGTGGCGTTTGCTGTTCCGGTGAAGCTTCCACCTGTCCCTTGAGTTACAATGCCGGCGAGATCTGCGACGACGCCACGACCTGCCAGGGGCATGCCGTGGTTGCCAGCTGCACGGATTACCAGTGTGCGTCTTCCAGTGAAGACAACGACGCAGGATGTGAAGGCGAAGTTGCTCTGGGATGCGGCTGCTACGATGCGGTCAGCTGCACAGCTGAGAAGGATCAGACCGTTGCTCCGTGTCCTGACCAGTGCACCGACAACGACGATACCCAGTGCGACGATTCCTGCCACTGCTCCGGCGAACCACTCGACTTGATTGGTGCCTGTGTTGCTGACTTTGACGATGGCGAGGCCTGTGTCGAGAACTCCGACTGTATCTCCGATACTTGCCAGGGTGGCTTCTGCTGCAGCGCCGAGGGAGCCAACGCCTGCTGCACCGTGGACGAGGATTGCCCCATCGAAGATGCCGAACCTGCGACCTGCGACAACGCCAATACCTGTCAGGGTCACCGCGTTGACTCCATGTGCTTGAACTCCATCTGCGGCGGCATTCCCATTGATGATGATACTGCATGCAGCAACGGCCTGTTGGCCGATGACTGTGGCTACTTCCTCTCAGTTGAATGTGCTGGTGGCATTGACCAGGTCTCGCCAGAGTGCCGCACCGACTGCCTTACCGCGGACCTTGATGATAACTCCCTTTGCGACCCGGGTGCACACTGTGACACCGTCTGCCTGGCCAACGTGGAGAATGGCGGCGAATGTGACGAGCAGTCAGACTGTATCTCGGACTACTGCTCCAATGGCTTCTGCTGTGATGGTCCCACGGGGGACTGCTGCAATGGCGACGGCGAATCGTGCCCGGCGGATTACTTCGAGACGCCAACGTGCGACAATACTTCCACCTGCCAGGGTTCGCAGGATGGTGCGGTCTGCATCGAGTTCTCTTGTGTCGCGGCGGTGGTCGGCAACGACTCCCAGTGTGGTCCCGACCTGCTGGCCGATACTTGCGGCTACTACAAGGACATCATCTGCGACGGCACCAAGGTACAGGATGACAGCGGTTGTCCCGATTCCTGCACCCTCGATTCCGAGTGTGATGCCGCAGCTCACTGTGACGATATCTGTCTGCCCGACCTCGCCAACGGCGAGGCCTGCGACGAATCCTCTGACTGCATCTCTGAGCACTGCCAGAACGGCTTCTGTTGCTCCGGTGGTGACTGTTGCGCTGAGGCCAGCAACTGTCCCGAAAACTACTACGGCCCGCCGGTGTGCACCGACGAAGCCAATTGTCAGGGGGAGCGTAAGGACAAACGCTGCGAGGGCTTCGTCTGCTCCAATGAGCCCGTTGAAGATGACTCCGGCTGTTCGACAGAAACCATCTCCAAGGAATGTGGTTGCTACTCACCGGCATTCTGCAGCGGCGAAATCATTCAGGGAGCACCCGATTGTGCCACTGGGTGTGGCACTGACGACGATTGCGCCGAGTCCTGTCACTGCGACGACACCTGCATCACGGACCTGCCGCTGGGCTCCGGCTGTGACGAGAATTCCGACTGCGAGTCGAACTTCTGCGCCGATGGTGTTTGCTGCGACAAGGCCTGCGACAAGGCCTGTGAATCTTGTAATCAGGCTGACCTGGAAGGTACCTGCACTCCCTTTGTACACAGTGTAGACCCTGAAGATGACTGTGGCCTCTGCTCCGTGTGCAACGGCGCCTCCGGCTGCATCCAGGTGGGCGAAGGCCTTGACCCCCTCAACGAGTGTCCGGCCAACGACGAGAATACCTGTCTCAATGACGGTACCTGTGACGGTGCCGGAGCCTGTGCCCAGTGGGCGAAGGGGACGGCATGTGGCACCGATAGCTGCATTCTGACCACCAAGTACAAGGCGGACATTTGTGACGGTGACGGTGCCTGCGTCGACGGCGGCACCACCTCTTGTGTGCCGTACTACTGCGATGCCGAGGGAGTTGACTGCAAGACTGCCTGTACCTCCGATGACGACTGTGTCTCCGGGTACTGGTGCAATGCTGCTGGTGCTTGCGTTGCCAGGCAGAATGACGGTGCGGACTGCGCTCCTGAGTTGGCCTTTGGTGGGGTCGGAGATGGCACCACCCAGTGTCTCTCTGACTATTGCATTGACGGATACTGCTGCAACATGGCCTGCTCCGGTTCATGCGCGGCCTGCAATGTCGCCGGTCTGGAAGGTACTTGCTCCTATCACGCACCGCAGAGTGACCCGGAAGGGGATTGCGGCGAGTGCGCGGTCTGCAACGGTACCGGCTCCTGCACTCCGGCATCGGGGGGAACAGACCCGAAGGATGAGTGTACCGCGGATGATGCCACAACTTGTGGCCTCGATGGCACCTGCGACGGTGTTGGGGCCTGCCGTAGCTACCTGCAGGGCACCGTTTGTGCTGATGGCAGCTGCGTGCCGGTCAATGGCGGTATGGAAGACTATGAAAATGGCACCAAGGTTTGTGACGGAGCTGGCGAGTGCAACGACAAGGGCCTGACCATGTGCTATCCCTACGTCTGCAACGGGGATCTGGCCTGCTACTCCAACTGCGTCACCAATGACGAATGCGCACCTGACTCCTGGTGCAACGGTGCCGAGTGCGTCATTAAGAAGGATAACGGGGAAACCTGCTCGGGTCCCACCGCCGGCAGCGAGTGCAAGTCTGACTTCTGCGTCGATGGTGTTTGCTGCGAGAACGCCTGTACCGACGGCTGCATGGCCTGCAACCTGGGCGACACCGAAGGTACCTGTACCGGTCATCCGGAACAGTCCGACCCTGAGGGCGACTGCGACCTCTGCGAGGTGTGTGGTGCGGATAGCAGTTGCGTGGCCGCTCTGGTCGACTCTGACCCGAAGAGCGACTGTTCGACGTCCGACCAGGGCACATGTGGCGTCAACGGCTTCTGCGACGGTGGCGGTGCCTGTGACCAGTGGGCCTCCGGTACCGTTTGTCTGGCGCAATCCTGCACCGATGGCCTGCTCTATCTCGCTGATGTTTGTGATGGTGCAGGTGTCTGCCTGGATAGTGGCACCGAGAGCTGCGATCCCTACATTTGCAACGATGCGGCGCTGGCCTGCCGTGACGACTGCTCGGAGCACAGCCACTGTGCCCTTGGCTACTACTGCGACGACAACAGCGCCTGCGTCCCGACCAAGGACCCGGGCGAGGTCTGCAACGAAAGCCCTGAATGCACTACCGGGTTCTGCGTTGACGGCTACTGCTGCAACACGCCGTGCTCTGACAACTGCTATACCTGCACTCCGGCCGATGGCGTCGACCCGGGCGATTGCCACGTGGTGGTCGCGGGCGAAGACCCCGACGGCGATTGTGAAAGCTGCCTCGTCTGCGACGGCGACGGTGCCTGCACTGCAGCTGAAGGCGGTCTCGACCCCAAGGACGACTGCGAGGATGAAGGCGTTGCCAGTTGTGGCCAGAACGGGACCTGTAATGGCAATGGTCTCTGTGCCATCTATGCTCCTGATTTGACCTGCGCGCCTCAGGCCTGCGTCGAATCGACCAAGTACCTCATCGACCTCTGCGACGGGGCGGGAACGTGCTTGGACGGCGGCACCGATGACTGTTCGCCTTACATGTGCGATGCCGACCAACTCGACTGCCTCGCCATGTGCGTCCAGGATGCCGAATGTGTTGCCACCCACTGGTGCGACACCTTCGATGTCGCTGACAACAAGTGCAAGGAGAAATACGACGACGGAACCGACTGTGTGCTGGGCAACCAGTGCAAATCGAGCTTCTGCGTCGACGGCGTCTGCTGCGACAAGGCCTGCGACGGAACCTGTAGCGCCTGTGATCAGGCAGGCTCCGTGGGCGCTTGCGTCTACTTCAGCAACGATACCGACCCGGACGCCGAATGTGAACTGTGTGGCGTCTGCAACGGCTCTGGTGAGTGCAAGGCCGCCACTCAGGGCACCGACCCCAAGGGCGAATGCGAACAGGGTGCCGAAGTTGACTGTGGCTTCAATGGTGAATGCGACGGTTCGTTTGGCTGCCAGTTCTGGGGTGATGAAACCGAATGTGTCTCCCAGTCTTGCGTTGGCCACGTTCTCTTCCCGGCTGACTCCTGCAGTGGTGCCGGTGACTGTGCCGATTCCGGTGAGGAAGACTGCTCGCCTTACATGTGCAACGACGTTGCTCAGTGCCGCACACTCTGCTTCGAGAACGCCCACTGCGTACCGGGCTACTGGTGCGACAATAACAATGAGTGTTCCTACAAGAAGCCCAACGGCTACACTTGTGCCATTGACGGTGAGTGCATTAGCGGCGCTTGTGTCGACGGCTACTGCTGCGACGGTGCCTGTGATACCACTTGTAAGACTTGTTCCGGTGCCTGGGCCGCTCCGGCGACCATGGCCATCGACGGCTCCCTCAGCGATTGGGACCTCAAGGCGCACAAACTTGGCACCGGTGCTTCCAATGTCAAGTACTACCTGACCTGGGATGCCTCCTATGTCTACGTGGCGGTTTCGGGTGTCAATTTGGCGACCAACAAGATCTACATTGCCTTTGACGAATCCCTGGCGCCGGATCAAGGACAGGGCTCCACCGCGCTCTTTGGTGGGCTGACCTTTGACGGTGGGCACACCCCGGATTACGCCATTGCCTTTGTCAAGGCGGACGAGGTCTATTACGTGCCGCACGATGGTGCCGGTGGATGGGATGACGCACAACCGGTAGGCAACACCTGGTCACACTACGCTGGCTGGGCCGACAATCAGGTCTCCGAGATTGCGATTCCCCGGACCTACCTGGGCAGTGTCGACCCGGATACCGGATTCTCCATCTACCTGTGGGCCAACAACAACGCCGAGAGCTTCGTGTGGAGTTCCTGGCCAACGGCCATCGGCACCGGCGGGGCTCCGCTCTCTGCCACCACAGCGCAGTTCGTGCGTGGTGCGGAAGGTATGTGCGTCAAGCATGCCGATACCATCGACCCTGAATTTGAATGTGGGCTCTGCAAGGTCTGCAATGGTGATGGGGCTTGTACCAATGCCGTGGTCGGCATCGACTCCAAGGATGACTGCACTGCATCTGATGTGGGCGATTGCGGCTTCAACGGCGGCTGCGACGGCTTCGGTGGCTGTGAGTACTGGGATGAGACTACCATCTGCGTTACCCAGACTTGCGTTGGCTACACTTTCTATCCTAATGATTACTGCAACGGCACCGGTAACTGTGTCAATACGCCGTCACAGTTCTGCGTCGCCTACGTCTGTAACGGGGCAGGTACCGCCTGTCTGGAATCCTGCGGTGACGACGATGATTGCCAGAGCGCTTTCTATTGCCTCGGCAATGCGTGTACTCCCAAGAAGGACAACGGGCAGACCTGTATTGCTGCCAACGAGTGCCTCTCTGATAACTGCATAGATGGTTACTGTTGCGATACCTCGTGCGCCAACGGCTGCGAGGCCTGCAATGTGGCCGGCAGTGTCGGTACTTGTACCTTCCACTTGCTCAATACTGACCCCGAGGACGATTGTCCTCTCTGCCAGTCCTGTACTGGGGCCAACAACAACTGCATAGCCATTGCGGCTGGACAGGACCCCATCAATGACTGTTCGGCCGAGGCCGAATCCAGCTGCGACCAGGACGGCACCTGTGATGGTGACGGGGCCTGCCGTCTCTGGGTTCCGGGCACTGTCTGCCTGGACCAGTTCTGCTCCGTTGCCTTGCTGAACTACAGTGACACGTGCAGTGGCGAGGGAGTCTGCGACGACGGTGGGACCGCAACCTGCGAGCCCTACGTCTGCGCCGCCGATGAGTTGGCCTGCCGCGAAAGCTGTGAGGCCCAGGATCATTGCTACCCCGGATTCTGGTGCGATGTTGATAACACCTGCCAACCGAAGAAGGATCTTGGCGAGAGCTGTGACGACCTCTTCGAGTGTATCTCTTCCTTCTGCGTCGACGGAGTCTGCTGTAACGAAGCATGTGACGGCGGTTGCTCCGCCTGTGACAGCGAAGGCGCCGAAGGCTTCTGCTCCTTCTATCCCAATGACACAGACCCGGAAGGCGAGTGCAATCTTTGTGGTGTCTGCAATGGTAACGGCGACTGCAAGGCTGCCGCACCGGGTACTGACCCGAAGGCGGAATGTGCTGAGGACAGTATGGCGTCCTGCGGTCTCAACGGGTTCTGCGATGGCAGCTATGCTTGCGCCTTGTGGAACCAGATGACCGTCTGTGTGGACCAGACCTGTACCGGCATCTTCAAGGATCCCGAGCATCACTGCGACGGACTGGGCACCTGCGTCAACCCCGCCGATGTCGACTGTGTTCCCTACGTCTGCAACGAGGATGGGACCGACTGTCTCTTCTCCTGCGTGACCCAGCCAGACTGTCAACCTCTCTTCTATTGTGAAGGGCAAATCTGCCTGGACAAGAAGGTAAACGGGGAGACCTGCTCCGATGCCTTTGAGTGTCTCTCGGACCTGTGCGTTGATGGTTACTGCTGTGAAACGGCTTGCGACGGTTCTTGCGAGAACTGTGGCCTCGCCGGCTTTGAGGGTTCGTGCACTGGCTACGACCTGGCCTCCGACCCCGAAGATGAGTGCGGCCTCTGCAAGATGTGCGACGGCAACAGCTCTTGCGTCGCAGTTTGGCTTGGCGAAGATCCCTTCGGCCACTGCACTGCTGGTGACGAGAGTGATTGCCAGTTGGATGGTTCCTGTGACGGCGCCGGTGCTTGCCGGCTCTGGGTTGACGGGACTGTCTGCCTGGCACAGTACTGCCAGAATGCCATTGAATATGCACCTGACCTCTGCAACGGTAGCGGACTCTGCATTGACAAGGGCTTCACCCAGTGCGAGCCATACGTTTGTGATGGGGAAGCCATTTCCTGCCGCAACCACTGTACGCTGCAGGAGCACTGCTATGAGAACTACTACTGTGATGGCAATGACTGTCTGCCCAAGAAGGACAATGGCGATACCTGCAACGACCAGTTCGAGTGTCTCTCCGACGAATGCGTGGATGGCTACTGCTGCGATACGTCTTGTGAGGCCGGCTGCCACTCCTGTGCATTGGATGGTACTATCGGTACTTGTACTATCGTCCCCGCGGGCACTGACCCCGAGGATGAATGTGTGCTTTGTGAAGTATGTGACGGCGATGTCACCTGTGTTCCCGTGATTGCCGGAGAGGACCCCGAAGATGACTGTGAGCAGGACCCGGTTGCCACCTGTGACGAGGATGGTACGTGCGACGGCGCCAGCGCCTGCCGCCTGTGGGTTCCCGACAGTATCTGTATCCCGCAGTTCTGCGTGA
>CALGBT010000567.1 GCA_937884235.1 uncultured Pseudomonadota bacterium | reverse complement strand
CGTCCACGACGGGTCAGTACTGCCGCACTGACCAGGCTGGGCACAGTAATTGTACCCGCTGCCAGCGATGCAGCACTCAAGGTCGTCCTTGTCACACGGATCCCAGCCTCCGGGCACGCACTCCTGGGGCTCGATACCCACCCTGATGAAGGTCTCGAAACCATGGACCAGCCCATCGTCGTGGGTGGCATAGGTATCGTGGATCGGGGACAGATTCTGCACCACTATCGGATTGACATCAGCGACGGCCGTCACAGAACTCAGGACGACGATGGCAAAGACCACAGCAGCAAACTGCTTTCCTCTCATCTCCAACCTCCTCACAGCGATGACGTTGCCGGCATTCTACCTTGCATCAAGTCAGTGGGCAATTGGTGAAGACGAGAAACTGTCGCGCAGCTCAGTGCTGCTGCTCGGAAAGCCCTGCGAGAATCTGCTGCACGGCTGCCAACCGGCGCTTTGCATACTCCGCCAACTCCGCCCGCTGATAACGATTGAGCGTGCGCACGGTATCATCAAAACGCGACTGCACAATGCGCATCTCTACGGATCTCTCCTGGAAGTACTCCAAGGCCACGGCGGAAGCCTCGTCCTGGCTCCTGGCTGTAGCTAACATGCGGGCACCTTCTTCCAGAGTTGCTGCCATTTCATCAACGTAGCGATGCCCCTCAGACTGACAGGCACCACAGAGCATGGCGATGAAAAAGGTACCGAAGATAATCTTGATTGTACTGCAAATCATGGTGCGAAAGGGGGGACTCGAACCCCCACAGGCTATTGCCCACTAGAACCTGAATCTAGCGCGTCTGCCATTCCGCCACTTTCGCCGGCAACTTCAAACTGGAGACGAAAGCTATCACCAGCCCAAACCACTGTCAAGGGCTTTTGCAACCCCATATCCCGAGACCTTTCTTTTCCTCTTGTAATCCCTCCATAGCCCGTGTATGGTGCCACGGATTTCTGTGGTCTTTGTACCGTTTTGTTCAACGCACACCCTGAGGATCTTCGTGTTCCGAGGTGATCGGGATTCGGGGTAGAGGCAAACGAAGAGGAGAGAGTATGCCAAGCGACATCAGTATGCGTGACATGTTGGAAGCCGGCGCCCATTTCGGGCACCAAACCCGACGCTGGAACCCAAAAATGAGACCGTACATCTACGGTGCCAAGAACGGGATCCACGTCATCAACCTGCAGAAGACCTATCCGATGCTGCGCAAGGCATTGGCCTACGTCACCGGCATCGCCGCACGCGGCGATCAGGTGCTCTTCGTCGGCACCAAGCACCAGGCCCGGGAAGTGGTCACTGACGAAGCGGTACGCTCAAGCATGCCGTACGTGGCGCACCGGTGGCTGGGCGGCATGCTCACCAACCACCAGACCATCAAGAAGTCCATCCAGTCCATTGATGACCTCGATTCCATGTTGGCCGAAGGCTCCGTCGAACGGCTACAGAAGAAGGAAGTGCTGGGCCTGGAAAAGAAACGGGAGAAGCTCCTGCAGAACCTGGCAGGCATCCGCAAGATGAATAGCATCCCGAAAGCGATGTTCATCGTCGACCCGTCTCGTGAACGCATTGCCCTGGCAGAAGCCGATAAGCTCGGCATCCCCACCATCGCCATCTGCGATACCAACTGCGACCCCGATGGGGTGACCTACCCCATTCCCGCCAATGACGATGCCATTAAATCGATTCGCCTCTTCGCTCGTGCAGTGGCCAATGCCTGCATTGAAGGACGCGACCAGCACCAGCAGGCCCTGCTTGCCGGACACGACAAGATGGAAGGAGTCCAGATCGCGAGCAGCGGCGACCAGCAGGTCGAAGTTATCGTTCGTGGCAAGGGCCCACGCCAGGGTGCCAAGCCCGAAGCCGTGGAAGCTGCCCCGGTGGAAGAGCCTGTAGCAGCGGTCGAAGCAGCACCAGCAGTCGAAGCAGCACCAGCAGTCGAAGCAGCACCAGCAGTCGAGGAAGTAGTGGCTGAAGCGCCTGCGGCGCCAGCAGAAGAACCCGAAACAAAGTAGCAATTGAGGAGGAATCCCATGGCCGAAATAACTATGGACCTGATAAAGAAGCTGAGAGCATGGAGTGGCGCAGGCATCATGGACTGCAAAAGCGCACTCAACGAGACCAACGGTGATATGGATGCAGCCATGGATCTGCTGCGCAAGCGGCGCTCCGATGTGGCCGCCAAGAAGGCTCACCGTGAGACCAAATGCGGCATGATCGGCTCCTATCTGCACATTCGTGACGACGGCGGCGTGCCCAGCATCGGCGTCCTCGTCGAAGTGGTTTGCGAAACCGACTTCGCAGCCCGCGGCGATGTCTTCAGGGCCTTCGTCAACAACGTTGCCTTGCACATCGCCGCGTCCGCCCCCGAGTACCTGGCCCCGGAAGACGTCCCCGAAGAGATCCTCGAGAAGGAACGGGAACTGATGAGGGAGCAGATGGCCGACTCCGACAAGCCCAAAGAGATCGTCGAGAAGATCATCGAGGGCAAACTTCGCAAGTACTACGAGGAAAACTGCCTGCTCGACCAGGTCTACGCTCTGGCAGCAGACAAGTCCGAATCCATTCCCATTCGTCAGATGCTCAAGGAGACCATCGGAACCCTCGGTGAGAACATGAGCATCCGCCGCTTCTCCAGGTTCGACCTGGGCTAGCCCGGGAGGAACATGCGTCCGTTCAAGCGCATTCTGCTCAAGCTCTCCGGTGAGATGTTGGCCGCAGATACCGGCCGCGGCCTCTCTGGGGAAGCCATCGCCAGGCAGGTCGAGGAGATCCGCCTGGCCCACGCCACCGGTACCCAGATGGCGGTGGTCATTGGGGCAGGGAATCTGGTGCGGGGAGCTGGACCCAACCGCCACGACCTGCCCATCTCGCAACAACACATGGATACCATGGGCATGCTGGCAACAGCCATCAATTGCACTGCCCTGAAAGACCGCCTTGAAAGCGTCGGTATTCCCGCCGTCCACATGAGCGCCTTCGCCTCACTCCCCTTCACCGTGCCCCTCGATTCCCGAGAGGCGCAGAAGATGCTGGCTGGTGGCTCGGTGGTTCTCTTCTCCGGTGGCACCGGGCTGCCTTTCTTCAGTACCGATACCGCTGCCGTGGTGCGAGGTCTGCAAATCGAGGCGGAAGCTGTCCTCAAGGCAACCCAGGTCGACGGCATCTACGACCGCCACCCGGACGAGCAAGGAGCCCAACTGCTGGCCGAAGTGACTCATGAGGCCGCCCTGGCTGGGCAGCTGCGCTTCATGGACCTGGCGGCCCTCGCTCTGGCGGCACAGCATAAGCTCACCATCCATGTTTTCAACGCACACATTGCGGGGAACCTTGCCCAGGCCGTGCAAGACAAGCTACAATGCTCTCGCGTAAGATCCTGAAAGGAGGCCACACCATGCTCAATGAACTCTTCGCCGAAGCAACTGAATCCTTTGATAAGAGCGTCAAGTCCTTCGAACGGGACCTGACCCGCATGCGCACCGGGCGCGCCAATCTCGCCATTCTTGATGGCGTCAAAGTTGACTACTACGGAAGCCCGACGCCCCTGGCACAGGTTGCCACGTTGAACATCTCAGACCCCCGACTCATCACTGTCAAGCCGTGGGACCGAGCCCTCATCAGCATCATCGAGAAAGCAATTCTTGGTGCCGACGTAGGCATCACGCCGGGCAACGATGGCATCGTCATTCGGCTCCCCATACCCGCACTGACCGTGGAGCGCCGCAAGGACCTCAGCAAGCAGGTGGGCAAGATGGCCGAGGCCGCCAAGGTCTCCATTCGCAATGTCCGCCGCGACTTCAAGAGCCTCATTGAATCCGATGATTTCACTGAAGACGAGCAACACCGAGGCTTGAAGCAGCTCCAAGATGTCACTGACGAGTTCATCAAGAAGATCGACGCTATCGCCCTGGTCAAAGAAACGGAAATCATGGAGCAATAGCTCGCAAACCGTTTCCCCCGAGGCCTCTCCTCCGAGGACAGTCCCCCCCACCTGGGGACAGCAGCCCCCAGTTCGCCTGCTATCCCCAATTCACCGATGCTTCCACCGACAGCCTTCACATGGCCCAGTCAGGCCGAATCCACCTCTGCCATTGACCTCCATTGCACCTGGTGGTGCTGTGGCACACCCGTTGCAACGGGCCGGATGTGGAAGGAGGACGAACCATGGAAAACAGTCAAACAGGATGTATCGCCAGAATTGCACGGTACGTGAACCACCTCTACCGGCACGGCCATTGGTGTGGTCTCACCAATGAGGAGATGGTTGCCGAGGGGCTCCTGGGATTGGCGGAGTCCAACGCCCGCTTTGCCTCATCCGGCGGCGCCAACCGGTGGACCTTCGCCACCCCCAGAATCAAGGGGAGAATCATGGACGCCGCCAGGAGGGAGGCCCGAGCCTGGCACCGGCATACCGCCAATCTGCCCGCCGCCTCGCGGCCGGTGGCCGGCATCGGCTGCACCGAAGTCTGGCCCGAGGGACGGCCCGATTTGAACCTCTTCAATTCGCCGGTCAATGCCCCCCTTGAGCCGCGCACTGTGGAATCGACCCTGACCGCTCGAGAGATGGCTAGGCTCCTGGGCCAATGCCTTCAGGAATTACCGCCACGACGACGCCACATGGTGGTCGAATGTGGGCTCAAGGGGAGGCCGGCACGAGAGGTCGGAAGGGAAGTGGGATTGACCCGGGGCCGCTCCGCACGCTCACTCCAGAGAGGCCTCGAGGAAATCCGGCGCAATTTGGAACTGGGAGGGTACACCCTTGCCGACTTCGTCTGACACTAGAGGCCGCGCATCCTCATTTTCAACAGCTCCGCAAAAACAAAGAGGATGCGCCGAGAGTTGGCAACCTTGGAGGCACCGGACAGGCGAGGCTCCGGCACGAAGGACACCAGGGCATGCGTTGCCCCACGATTGAGAGCCTTGACGGGAAACTCCAAGTTCGCCACGAAGGAGTCGCTACCCAAGGTAATGTTGTCCAGCAGCGAGCGCCGGAACATCATGGTACCCGTATAGTCGGCCCGGCGGCCAACCAGGAGCCGCCCAATGACGCGGTAACCCCGGGAAAGGATGCGCCGCACCATCACCTCGTTGCGATCCTCGTAAACCGACAACACCAGGTCATAGACTGGCACGTAAGGCAGGAACCGGTCAAAGACCGCTGGCAATACTTGCAGATCTGCTGGCAGCTGCGTCACATACTGGCTGCTGGCGGCAGCGTAGCCCGTCCTGATGGCCGCTCCCATGCCGCGGTTCACCTCGTGACGCAACAACTTGATGCGCACATCACCCCGTGCGGCATCCTCCACAACCCGAGCAGTACCATCAGTAGAACCATCGTCCACCACCAGCACCTCCCAGTCCGCAATGCGCTCGTGCTTCGTCAGGTACGCCTGGACCAGCGGTAACAGGTGGGGCAGATTCTCTGCCTCGTTGTAGGCCATGATGACAACCGACAAAGTAACTGGAGGCAGATCTGATAATGGCAACCGGGGGGATTCTTCCATGGCTCTGGACCTTGCATTGACGTCGCTACCGTGGCAGACTCTACCATACTGCCCTGGTACTGCAAAGCTCCTCTCTTTGAGCAGGGCCGTGGCGGGTACTCGCAGGCAACGAGGCAATGGAGGCATGATGAGAAGGTGGTTCGTCGCACTTACGGCGACAGCGTTGCTACTTGGCGGTTGTTCTGGCGGTTCCACCGAATCGGATGCGAATTCCCCCGGCGAGGATATTGCCAGTGGCGATCTGTTGTCCCCGGACGATGTAGAGGCTGCTGATGGCCTGCCCGACCCAGACCTGTCAAGCGACGCCACGCCTCCTGAAGACAACGTCGCACCGGACCTAGCCCCAGAGATTGTCCTGCTCCCCTGCACCGTCAATGCCGAGTGCAACGACCTTGACCCTTGTACGGTAGACCTTTGCGAGCCCGACTACGGCTGTGTCAACACCCCCAAAAGCTGCACCGATAACAACGCCTGCACCGTCGATGCCTGTCGCGCCAGCGACGGTCAGTGCCTCCACAACTCCCTCGACTGCGCCGATGACAACGCCTGCACCGAAGAAAGCTGTGATGCCGAGGAGGGCTGTGTCTACGCAGTAGTTGATTGCAATGACGGCCTGGCCTGCACCGCCGACGGCTGCAACCCCCAGACCGGCTGCAACAACAAGATCAAGAACTGCGACGATGGCGACCCCTGCACCGACGATTCGTGTTCCGAACCGGGCGGCTGCAAACACGCCCCATCCGCAGACCCCAACTGCTGCGTCGCCGATTTCGAGTGCGATGACTCACTCCCTTGCACCCTCGACGCCTGCACCAACTACTCTTGCACCTTCAGCCCCATTCCCGGTCTGACTTGCTGTGACGCTGATGAAGAGTGCGCAGATGAGAACGACTGCACCGAGAACCTCTGCACCGAAGGCCTCTGCCAATTCCAGCCAGCAGGGCCGGGCTGCTGCATGGTCGCCGCCGACTGCGAGGACGGCGACGGTTGTACCACCGAGGACTGCATCGACTACACTTGCATCTACGCTCCCGTACCAGACTGCTGCCACGATGCCCTGGACTGTGACGACCAGGAACTCTGCACCACTGACGAGTGCGCTCTCGCCGGCCCCAACTTCGGCTTCTGCAACAACAAGGCAGTGCTCGGGTGCTGCCACAATGACGACAGCGAATGCAATGACGACAACCTCTGCACCCTCGACGTCTGCCCGGGAATGGGTGACATCTGCACCCATGAATGGGCTGACAATTGCTGCCTGGCCGTTTCCGACTGCGATGACGAGGAATCCTGCACCCAGGACTCCTGCCTGGAGAACGAGTGCGGACATGTCGATATCTGCTGCTACTCCGATGCCGAGTGCGACGATGGCGACGACATCTGTACTACCGAGACCTGCGACAACAACTTCTGCATCTACGAACCCACCGGCGTGGATGGCTGCTGCAATATCCCGCTCTTTGAAGATGACTTCCAGGGCAACCTCGGGTGGGACTATGGGCCCAACTGGAATCGCGCCGCCACGGCCGTCAGCGTCGGGACCGCCTACGGCAACCCCGACCCGGCACTGGACCACACCGGCTCCGACGACAACTTCGTCGCCGGCGTTGTGGTGGCAGGTAATGCCCCAACCGCAGAAGTGCACGACTTCTATTACATGACCTCACCAGCCGTAAACGCCGCCGGAGTCGAGGACCTGACACTCAGCTACTGGCGCTTCCTCAACAGCGACTATGAACCCTACATGACTAACAATCTCCAGGTCTTTGACGGAGCCACCTGGGTGGAAATCTGGGCCACCGGCCCCTCCCCCGGCATCCAGGACCCGCAATGGGTCTATCAGGAATTCGATGTGGGCGAATTTGCCAATCCCGGCTTCAAGATCCGATTCGGGTACAAGATCGGCTCTAACGGCGTCTTCACCGTCTCTTCCTGGAACGTCGATGATGTGAAGATCTACGCCAAGGGCAGCGGCGCCCTCTGTTGCGAGTGGCCCTCAGACTGCCAGACCACCGACGCTCCGGATGCCAGCTGCTCCGGTGGCATCTGCTTCCTGGGCGAGTGCCAGGCCAACGAAGAGTGCGACGACCTGAACCCCTGCACCGCAGATAGCTGCGACGTCGGCGGCACCTGCGTCAATGCCCCCCTGGCGGAATGCTGCCTGGCCGATGCCGAGTGTGTTCCCGCTGGCCCATGTCAGATGGGCACTTGCGCCAACAACTCCTGCAAGTTTGACCCCGTTCCAGACTGCTGCACGGCGGATGCTCAGTGCCAGGACCAGGACGACTGCACCGACGATGCCTGCGTCGAAAACACCTGTGTCCATGCCCCTGTACCCCAATGTTGCCAGCTTGATGAAGAGTGTGACGACAGCGAGGCCTGCACCGACGATGCCTGCGTCGACAACGCCTGCCAGCACACCCCCATACCTTACTGCTGTACCGACGACGAGCAGTGCAGCGATGGCATTGACTGCAGCGACGATACGTGCGTTGAAAACACCTGTGTTCACAACCTGCAACCCGGATGCTGTGCCCTGGTTGAAGACTGCGACGACGAAGATGTCTGCACCACCGACACCTGCATCGAGAATGCCTGCACTTTTGCGCCCATCAATGAATGCTGCAACCTGGACGAGGAGTGCAACGACGAGGATGTCTGCACCACCGACACCTGCGTCGAGAATGCCTGCCTCAACGAGACGATTCCGGACTGCGTGTAGCGTGCCTGGCGGCAGCCTACTCATAAACCTGCTTGACGCTGTCCACCACCCGCGCTAGACTTCCCCTTGACTGAAACTGGAGGATCATATGAAATCTTGGAGACCATCACCCCGACCCCGGCCCACTCTGCCATAGCCAGCCTCTGGCTTGTGTCAGGTACCGTTTTGAGCTGCCCCCCCGCTCCCCCTGTCCTCCCCGCTATTGAGCCGTGCCCGGCCTTTCATCTTTACTTAAAGTGACTTTCGCGTATGCTGTGCCCGGTTTCTAACCGCCTGCCCCTGGAGGGGGAAATGAACTTCGGCACACTCAAAGTTTTCTCGGGCTCATCCCATCCCAAATTCACCGATGACATCTGCTCCCATCTGGGCATTCCGGCAGGACGTCGGGAGATTGTCACCTTCTCCAACCAGAACATCATGACCAAGATTTCTGAGAGTGTGCGTGGAGACGACGTGTTTGTGGTTCAGACCATGGCACCGCCAGTCAATGCGCACATTATGGAAGCCCTCATCATGATCGATGCACTGCGTGGCGCCTCGGCCTCCCGCATCACCGCAGTACTGCCCTATTTCCCCTACGCCCGGTCTGACAAGAAGGACCAGCCCCGCATCTCCATCGCAGCTCGACTCATGGCCGACCTCTTCCAAACCGCAGGCGCCGACCGCGTCCTCACCATGAATCTCCACTGCGCGCAGATTCAGGGGTTCCTGCGTATCCCCTCCGACCAACTCATCGGCGGCCCAGTGATCAGCGAGCACCTCCGCAAAAGCGACCTTAGCAATACCGTCCTGGTAGCCAGCGACGTCGGTGAAGTGAAGGACCTCACGCACTACGCCAACCGCCTGGACCTGCCTATGGCCATTATCGACAAGCGCCGCAGTGGCAACGACGAAAAGGCCAAGGCCCACAGCGTCATCGGCGACGTCGAGGGCAAGGATGCAATTCTGCTTGACGATGAAATCGCCAGCGGCGGCACCATGATCGAGGCCATCGCCTTCCTGATTAAGAATGGCGTAACGTCAGTTCGCTGTGGCGCGGTACACGGAGTACTCACCAGCAATGCCACACAACGACTGTCGGCAACCAGCCTGGACGAAATCCTCGTCTGCGACACCATTCCCGTGCCCGAGGAGAAACTCACTGACAAGGTGAAGGTCCTTACCGTGGCACCCATGTTTGCCGACGCCATCGCGCGCATCCATTCAGGTAAATCCATCTCTGAGATGTTCGACTAGCAACCCCGGACCAATCCCATGGCCGACCACATCTACCTCGACAACGCCGCCACCACCAGTCTCCACCCGGCTGCAGCGGCTGCCATGGAGCCAACCTGGCAACAGACCTTTGCCAATCCCTCCGCGGGACATCTGGCCGGTGCACAGGCAGAAAAACTGGTGGATGAACAGCGTCGCCAACTCGCCACCATGCTGGGAGTTGCCCCCAAGGAGATCATTTTCACCTCCGGCGGCAGCGAATCTGACAACCTTGCTCTCTTCGGCACCGCCCTTGCCGCACGCAAAGGGCGCATCATCGTCTCCACCATAGAACACCCCGCCGTACTGGAAGCGGCCATGGAACTCGCCCAGCGAGGCTTTGACGTGCAGTTGGCACCGGTGGACATGGACGGCCGTATCGAGGTCGAAACCCTCCTCGAAATGGTCAACGACCAGACAATCCTAGTCTCCATCATTCACGGCAACAACGAAATTGGCACAGTTCAACCCATTGAGGAGTTGGCCCGAAGGGTCAAGAAGAAGAATGCAAACGCCCGGTTTCACACCGATGCCGTGCAGACCTTCGGCCACCTCCCGCTGCAACTCGCTGGTTCCGCCATCGACCTGCTCTCGCTTTCGGCCCACAAGTTTCACGGCCCCAAGGGTAGCGGGGCGCTCATCGCCCGCAATGGTCTCCGCCTGAAACCTCTCATCTACGGTGGGGCGCAGGAAGAAGGTCGCAGAGCCGGCACCTTGAACGTCCCGGGCATCGTTGGTCTGGTCGCCGCAGCGCAAGCAATGAGCGCAGACCGCTCAAAACACAGCGAGTTGCTCGCAGCCATCACGGAAACCCTGGCCGCACGGCTGCGGGCTGCGCTGCCAGGAATGCTCTTCAATGGTCACCCTCAGCACCGACTCCCGGGACTGCTCTCTGTCAGCGTCCCTGGCATCAAGTCACAGAACCTCATGATCTTCCTGGAAGATGCTGGCGTGCTGGTCTCCGCCGGGGCCGCCTGCAAGTCGACTTCGGTCAAGCAAAGCCACGTGCTGGAGGCCATTGGCCGCCGGCCCAATTTCGCCACCATCCGAATCTCGGCAGGAATTAACAACACTATCGACGAGGCCGAGGAGGCCGCCACCCGCTTCATCGCAGTGGTCAAGCGGCTGAGAGCCTGAAGGACACAATGGAAAATATCATCCTCATCAGATTTGGTGAAGTCTTCCTGAAAAAGGGGAATCGTGGCCACTTCCTGCGCATT
Organism: uncultured Pseudomonadota bacterium; assembly: GCA_937884235.1. Taxonomy (GTDB): domain Bacteria; phylum Myxococcota_A; class UBA9042; order CAIXZC01; family CAIXZC01; genus CALGBT01. Next base: position 2,406 of record CALGBT010000567.1, on the reverse strand, counting down.
CTCCGCACCGCTCTCAAGGGTGCGTTGAAGCGGACTCCAGGGTTGCAGGGTTGGACGGTGGAAGCCTTCCATGGCCGCTTCCTCGTGCGGGCCCCGGCAGATGCCGCCGCCGAATCCATGGGGGCGGCGCTAGCCGCCGTCTCCCACACCTTTGGCGTGGTTTCGGTGAGCCCCGGCATGGAGGTCCCCACCGACTACGAGGCCCTCTCCACCGCGGCCTACGATCTGGGGGTGCGGGAGATCACTGAAGGGAATCCTCGCCACTTCCGCGTCTCTGCCAGCCGTTCCTACAAACGATTTCCCATGAAATCCCCGGAGATCGAGCGCACCATTGGTGCCCGCATCTACGAAACCCACGCACTACCGGTGAAACTCAAGGGGGCGGACCTGGTCGTGGGCATCGAGATATTTGAGCAATCGAGCTACGTCTTCGCTCGGTCGATCCCTGGTCCCGGTGGCCTGCCGGTGGGCAGCTCAGGTACCGCCGTACTGCTGCTATCCGGGGGCATCGACTCCCCCGTGGCCGGCTGGATGATGGCCAAACGGGGGTGCCATCTGGTGGGCGTTCACTTCCACAGCTACCCGTACACCTCGACCCGCTCCCAGGAAAAGGTGGTGGAACTGGCCCGCGCACTCTCCCGCTGGCACGGCCCCATGATGCTCGTCAGCATGTCCATCACCGCCATTCAGGAGTACCTGCGAGAGCACACCCCTAACGAAAAGCTGGTGCTCTTCTACCGGCGCACCATGGTGCGCCTGGCCAGCCGGGTGGCAGAAGAGATGCAGGCCAAGGCTCTGGTCACCGGCGAGAGTCTCGGTCAGGTGGCCAGTCAGACCATGGAAAACATTGCAGTGATTGGCGATGCCTCCTCACTTCCCATTCTCCAACCACTAATTGGCATGGACAAGATGGAGGCCGTTGACCTGGCGCGCAGGATTGGCACCTTTGAAGTCTCCATTCAGCCTCACGACGACTGCTGCTCCCTCTTCCTGCCACCCCATCCCGACACCCGCGGCAAGGTCCCCATCATCCGCACCATGGAGGAGAACCTCGCCGACCTCGGGCGGCTCGAAGACGAGGCCTTCGAGGCACGGGAGAAGAACGTCATCGGCAAAGCATGACCACTACTTCAGACTATCTACGCATCACCATTGAGCGACCGGCATACGGGCCTTATGGGGTGGGCCATCAGGAGGATGGAAAGGTCGTCCTGGTGCAACGGGGAATCCCCGGCGACGTGGTCCTCGCCAAACCACTGATCAGCAAACCCAGAATGGTGGAAGCCAGCATCGTCGAAGTCCTGGAGCCATCTCCTGACCGGCGCCAACCACCTTGCCCGGCTCATTCCACCTGCGGCGGCTGCCCGTGGATGCACATGACCAGGGAGGCGCAGCTGCGCCATAAACAGACGGTGCTGAATCAGGCCCTGCGCAAGCTGCTGTCGCCGCAATGCCCTGCCTGCCCCCCGCTGCGCTACGATACCAACGAAATCAGTTACCGGCAGCGAGCTCGGCTCCATGTCGCCGCAGACGGCATCTCGCCCCTTCGCATCGGCTTCTTCTCCCTCGGCACTCACGACATCGTGCCCATCTCTGGCTGCCCCATCTGTCTGCCCGCGCTGGATGCGGTCATCGCATCACTGGCCGCATGGGTTCCCCGGGAGCAATTCAATGGCTCCATGGAATTTATCGTCGATGACCTTGACCGGGTAATGGCCATCTTCTATCTAGCCCAGCGCTACCCCGAGCCACAAAGACTGGCCGACGAACTGGGGCGGGCCACGCAGTTGGACGGCTGCCAGGTGGTCTCGCCAAAGACTGAAAGGGCGAGTTGGGGGCTGAAGGAGGCGAGCATCACCGTCCAGGAGAAACCACCATGTACCATTCCCATCTTTCCCGGAGCATTCTCCCAGGCCAATCGCTCAATGAACCAGGAGCTAGTGTCGCATGTAGTTGAAATCTTTGGTCAATTTGGCGGCGCGTCCGACATTTTGGAGCTCTACGCCGGGCATGGCAACTTCACTTACCCACTGGCCGGCGCAGGGTTCAGAGTACAGGCCGTGGAAACTGGATTGCGCACCGACCTGCTACCTGAGGTGCCAGGCGTGCGCTTCACCAGGCAGGATGCCACCACCTTTCTTGGCCACGTCGTCAGTAAAGGTCAGTCGGTGGACAAGATTCTCCTCGACCCACCACGCTGGGGAGCCAAGACGGCCGTTCCCTTCATCATCAAGCTGGCACCGCAGAGAATCGTCTACGTCTCCTGCGACCCCAGCACCTTCGCCCGCGACGCAGGCAATCTGCAGGAAGCTGGCTACACCATGAGCCAGGTTACGGCATTTGATTTGATGCCACAGACATTCCACACGGAATTGGTAGCAGTGTTTGTTGCTAAGTAGTGGCGCG
>CALGBT010000566.1 GCA_937884235.1 uncultured Pseudomonadota bacterium | reverse complement strand
AACTCTGTTCCAGGAGTCAGCAACTTCGAGAGAATCTCCGAGAACCGCAACCGCTGGCGTTCCAGTTGGCCCAGCAAATCATCCCACAAGGCATCGGCAGAATCCCGATTGGTCTCGCCAGCCACGGCCCGCTCCTGGAGACGGGCCACCCGCTGGCGAATAGAAAGGTCGCCTACCTGCCCCTGCTTCAAACCAGTGCGCAACTGCAACAGGTCCGCCTCGAAACGCGCCAATTCCATTCTGAAGCCGGCGATTCGAGCCCGCTCATCGGCCACAACGCGCGCCACCGCATCCGCCTCAAGGCGGGATGCTTCCAGGGCCAACTGCCGGTCCCGTTCAGCCTTCTCAGCCTCTAACTTCGCGGCATTTGCCTGAATGGTCGCATCGTCGACCGCAGCCTGAGCTGCGGAGCGCTGGGCCGCCTGCCGGCGCTGTACTTCAGCCTGCTCTTCCCGGGCGCGGGCCAGCGCCTCTTCATGCTCTCTGGCCCGCTGCTCCGCTTCAAGGCGGGCCTTCTCCAGGTGCAATGCCTCATCTCGCTGACGCTGCTCTTCCTCGTTCTTCAGGCGCCGCTCTTCCTCCAGCCGAACCTGCTCGGCCTTCGCCGCCGCGGCCTCTCTGGCCGCCACCACCGCCTGCTCTCGGGCAGCCTCTTCCGATGCTCGCCGCTCAGCGTGCCGCTGCAGCAACGCAGTGCGACCTGCCGGCGGCAACGCCAACACCTCCGCCATCACCTGCGCCAGGGCCTGACTTGCCGCTCCCAGCGCGCCCCTGGCCGCCAACAACTCGTCGCTGCTCTCCGGCCCACTGACGATCAGGTCCAGCGGTCGGTTCACGCCAAGAGAGAGTGCCATGCGCGCCAGCAACGCACCGGCCAATGCCGGCTCCAGCAAGTCAAGACGAAGCAGCGGGCCGGGGTCAACGGAGAGTTCCAGGGTCCCATCGAGCAACTGGCGCAGTTGTTCCGCCAATGCGGCATACCGCTTCGCCCGCACCTGCAACTCAGCAGCTTCGCCCGCCTGACTTCGGGCTGCCTCCTGACGACGAGCATGTTGCACCAACAACTCCGACCGACGCGCCTCGGGCAGCGCCAAAAAGCGCGCTCTGGCCCTCAGCAACTGCCGATAGGAAGCTGCCACCGCCAGAACCGGGGAAACGGGCGCCACCACCGCAGCCTGATCATCCACCACTGGGACGTCCGGCGGCATCACCTCCGGACTGGTCTCCACCGCGGCAGAGTCGGCAGGCACCGCAGCCCCTTCTGGCTCCACAAGAGCCTCCGGCTCCGGCTCCGACATCCCCTCGGGCCTCAATGCCTCTTCTGACTGTACTGATTCCTCCAGCCGCTCTTCTGGTTCCGGCTGCGGAGCAGCCTCCAGCGGTGGTAACGTCGGGAAGACCAGGAGCAACTCCAGGTCCTCCCCGGTCAGCAAGGCATTGTCACCCGATGCGAGGTCCAGGGTCAGCAGTCTGGAAGGGTCCTGCGCAACGCCCAACTCCCCCCGCTCAAGCGCCGCCATCTGGCTGGCGAGATCAAGATAGACCCGCGCCTCGGCCGGCAATTCACCGACCCACTGCCGCAGCAGAGCTTCGTCATCGCGCCACTGCGCGAAAACCCTGACCCGCCTGGCATGACCCGACAGCAGGCGGCTACGCTCTCCATCATTCAACGCTAGAAGGCGTGCCTGGACAGCACTCAAGGCACTCATGGCGGCGTCCAGAGCGGCATCGCTCTCGGCGGGCTCAAGTGCGGCCTCTCCCGGCACTCCCGCATCGCCCTCAACCGCTGGCACCAGGGGGGCGACGACTGGTAATGCAAGCCAGGGAGCGGGGTCCTCCCAGGGCGGCAAAGTCCCCCCCAATAAGCCCTCCAGCCCAGTTGCAGCGGCCATCAGGGCGACAACATCTGGAGCCTCAACGGAAGGCTGCCCAGGAGACTCCGGTGGCGGCTCCTGAGCAAAGACCGCCGGACTCAGCAACCCAATCAACATGGAAGCAAGAACGCCACAAACCCACCGATAGACCATTCTGCCCCCAACCCGTATTTGCAGGAAGATGCTATGGCATAGTAGGGCTCCTGCAGGCCCCGGTCAAGGGGCCTCCAGACCATGCGATTCCGGCACGGAAACCGTTGCCATTTTGCCGAAATGGCGATACGTTGCAAGCGTGAGGTGACACCATGTATCCCCTTCGTTTTTGGTCGGAACGAGCCGCAGAAAACCGGGCGGTCGTGGGGCTTTCCGGTTGGCTCGGCATCTTCGCAGTGGCAGCCGTTGACTACTTCACCGGCACCGAGATCGGATTCAGCATCTTCTATCTGGCACCACTCTTCGTCATCGCCTTTGCAGCCTCGACGGTAACATCGCTGGTCGCCACCGTCTTTGCCGCCGCGATGTGGCTCGCAGCCGACTACTTCGTCGATCCGGTTTTCCACTGGCATCTGCTCTGGAATACGGCGGTACGCCTGGCCTTCTTCGTCCTCTTTGTCACCCTCTTCTTGAAGCTGCGAAGCATGCTGGAAGCGGAGAAGAAGCTGGCTCGTATCGACCCACTGACCCTGCTGCCCAACAGTCGAGCACTCTTTGAAGCAGCAGCCGTGGAGTTCGCTCGCTGCGCCCGCCACGGCCATCCTGTCGCCATCGCCTACATCGACTGCGACGGCTTCAAGGCGGTCAATGACAGATGCGGCCACGACATCGGCGATGAGGTACTTAGAGCAGTCGCAACAACCATGCGAGCACAGCTACGAAGCTCCGATATGCTGGCACGCCTGGGCGGCGACGAATTCTGTGCGCTCCTCCCGGAGGCCGGAGCGGAAGCGGCCGAAGCAGTCGCCCACAAGCTGGTCACCAACCTCCAGGCTACCATGGTCGACAAGGGTTGGCCGGTCACCGTCAGCGTCGGGCTGGCCGTCTACCTGGCAGCCCCCGATCCAGTACGCCAAGTGGTCAACGCCGCCGACGAACTCATGTACGCCGCCAAAGCCGCCGGCAAGAATCGTTACCACGTCAAGGTCTTCAAGCAGTAGCCAGTCTCCCTGACGCCGCCCTTGTGCCTCAGTTATCAAGCGCAGGCAAAGACAAAAGCCACAGAAGCTACAATGGACGGGGCGTCAATTCTGCCCACGTTTTCAGACATTTACGCTCCATTTTGCTAAGTCCATTCGGCTTAGACTCCCAGGCAAATCATCTTCCCCGGTTTCGGCTTCCAGGAAGCAGCCTCATGCCGTGCTTGAGAATCGTATGAAAGCGCCGGGCCCGTCTAAGTGACCTTGGTCCTGTGGCCCCGTCTAAGGCGAAGCACCAGACCCAGGAAGAGAACGAGAAGCAACGCGATGGTTACTTCTGAATGGGCTCGGGACGAACCGCGGAAGGAACTCACGCATCCGCCTCGGGCGGTCATGGGCGATGAGTCGCCGTCAGTGACCCCTAAATCCGGGGGAAGAGCATCTGACACCCCTTCATTTTCCGTCGTTTCTTTCCAGGACACAATCTCGGCTGTGTCCTGAGATTCTGCACCCTCGACGACCCCGTCCGCCACTCCCTCCTCGGCGTCGACGGGGGTCGGGACCGGCTCGCATTTCAAAGTCCCCGGGTAGAGGGCCAGGATCTCAATGGCCACTTCGGGCAGTCCGGGAATGGTACCGATGCTCTTATCGATCAACGCCTTGTTCGCTTCCAGGGTGTAGGGCTCAAAAGCACCACTGGCATCACCCGGTTCCAGATAGTCAATGTCGAGAACATACCGGCCCGACTCGCAGCCGGGGTCGAAATCACTCAACGCTACCCGTTTCACTGCCGCCGAAGAAAGGGTCCTGAAGTGCACGATTCGGTTCTCGAGGTCATACACAATATTCCACTTGCTGAAATCCCCTTGGGAGACGCTATCCAGAATCGATAGTGCAGCACCCGGAACCTCGCCATCTGCTCCCAGCACTCCCAGTGCAGAGGCCCGGACAAAACGGTCCAGGGAGCTGATGGACTGGGGAATGGGCTTGCTGCCGCCAAAGCCCTCGAACTGGGCCAAATAGGCCGCACTGTCAGCGTACGTGCTGTTGGCCAGCGTCGGGGCCGGCATGTCGTCACCCGTCGCCAGCGCCAATTCGCCGTCCAGCCATTCGAACGCCGCACATACCCCCGTGGCATCGCACGCCAGATAATGGACCTGCGCATATGCTTGGCTGATGCGAATGAGGGCGGCCCCTTCAATCATCTCCTCAACGGAAGCAAAGTTGTCCAGAGCATACTGGATGAACTGCAGCTCGTTGACCGCCGGCCGCTCATCCTTCGCTGGATACTGGGTCTGGCCAAGGATCATCAATTCAATGGCCAGGCCGGCGTCGTTCATGCCGCCGTTAGGCATCTCGCAGCCATACTGATCGAAAGTGAGACTGGCGTGCAATGACGTCCAAGAAACCGGAGTCTCCTGGAGATCAAGGTTAAGCGACGTCTTCTTCAGCCCCACGGGGTTGAACACCACCAGCCCGTACCCAATATTCCAGTCGTAACTCTTGCCCATGACGAAATGGTCCTGCGTACCCGTCCTGAATCCCGTGCAGGCCCGGACCTCTCTCCCGTCATGGGCAAGCATAAACAAACACAGCGTCAAGACCGACCAGAACGGCGAGGGATAGACTCTCATAGCAGCCTGCATCTTCGACCTCTTTCAACAACGTCCGGGACACTAGTGATACAACTTGTTTCCGTCCTCATCCCACCGCTGAGCAAATACGCCACTTACCGAGTCATCCTGCGCGTTACCGGTCCAGACAATTACGGTGTTGCCATTGGGCAGCACTACAACGTCAGGCTGGTGCTGGGAGTAGGAAGTGAAGACGTTGGCCTGAAATTCATTGCCGGCGGGAGTTCCGTCCGCGTTGTAGCGCTGAGCAAATACTCCGTTTTCGGCACCATCCTGTCCGCTGCTCTGCCACGCTACCGCGAATCGGCCATCGCTGTGGCTGCCAACTTTGGGTTGGTATTGGGTGGAAATGATGTAGGTATTGACGCGAAAGGGGTTGCCGTTCTTGCTGTGGTCGGGCTTGTATCGCTGGGCATAGATCCCCCACGAGTTGCCGTCTTCATTGCTGCTGGTCCATGCCACTACGTAACTGCCATCGGCGAAATGGGCGCTGTCATTCAGATACTGCGTGTCGGGAGTGTACGTGTTGATCTTGAACTCCGGCCCTTCTTCACCGCCGCTGGCATCGTAGCGCTGTCCGAAGATGCCGTAGCTGCTCCCATCCTGACCGTCGCTGTCCCAGACGACCATGAACTTGCCCGCTGGTAATGCCACAAGCGAGGGCCGCTCCTGTTGGTAGCTAGTGTAGTTGTTAACCCAGAAGTTGCTCCCCAAAGGACTGCCCCCGACGTCGAAGCGTCTCGCCATGATGCCATAGCCGTATCCATCGCCGTTGTGTTGCCAGGCGGCAACAAAACCACCGCCGACATCGGTGGCCAGGGAAACACCGTATTGGTGGCTGTTTGTCGAATCATTGAGCAGCGTCTCGGCCCAGAGTTGCTTGCCGTCCTTGTCAAACTTCCGGGCATACACACCCCAGCCCGATCCATCCTGGCCGTTGCTCTGCCAGGCAACAACGAAATCATCGTTGGCCGTAACTGCCACAAAAGGCGTAGATTGATCGTTGCTCGTGTATGTGTTTACCTGAAACTCCTCCCCGGCGGCGGTGCCGTCCGCCTGGTATCGCTGTCCATAGATACCCCAATACTGACCATCCTGGTCGTAGCTCCCCCAGACCACCACGTAGCCACTATCCGAGAATGCCGCCACCCGGGGATTGGCCTGTTGACCGGGCGTGAAAGTATTCACCCGGAACTCAGATATCTTGCCGCCGGTGCAACCGTCCCACAGGATATCGTTACCGTCGTCGCACTCGTCACTGCCGGGCTCCACACACTTCCCGTTGACGCACTTGTTGTCACCCTGGCACTCGCCGCAACTGCCGTCGCAGCCGTCGCCGCCGCACACCTTTCCTGCACAATCCGGCAGGCAATCGATGACACATTCGCCGTTCTCACAGTGACCGCCGGGGCATTCTCCTTGGGATGCACTGTTCGAACACCCCGCTTGTTCGTCGCAGATGTCAGTAGTGCAGGCATTGCCATCGTCGCACGCCGCATGGTCGGGAGCGAATGAACAGCCGGTCTCCGAATCGCAGGAATCGACTGTGCAGTCGACGACATCTTCGCAGTCCAACGCAGGACCGCCAACACACTCGCCCAACTCGCAATGGTCCGATTTCGTGCAGGCATCACCATCGTCACAATTGCCTGCGGTGGGAGTGTGGGTGCACCCGGCCTGGGGGTCGCAGCCATCGATGGTGCAATGGTTGCCATCGTCGCAATCAGTGAATTCACCGCTCTCGCAGGACCCCAGGTTGCACTTGTCACCAACGGTACAAGGGTCTCCGTCCTCGCACGCAGCTTCAGTCAAGTTGTGCATGCAACCGGCCTCCAGGTCGCAAAGGTCGCTGGTACACGGGTTGCCATCGTCACAGAACGCATGATTGGCCAGATGAACGCAACCGGCCTGAGCAGTGCATGAGTCAGTGGTACAGTCCAATTCATCATCGCAGTCCAATGCCTCGCCCGCAAGACATCCGCCTGCCAGACATTTGTCGTTGAGCGTGCAGGGATTCCCGTCATCGCAGGGCGCAGTATTAACCTTGTGCACGCAGCCCACCGCGCCTACACACTCGTCATCGGTGCAAAGGTCTCCGTCGTCGCAGACCATTTCCTGCGCCCCGACGCAGACTCCCTGCTCACAGTGATCGCCGGTGGTGCAAAGTGAGCCGTCGGAGCACAAGCCGTCGGCGGGTGAGTGAAGACAGCCGCTCTCCTCGTCGCACGAGTCGACGGTGCAGGGATTGTCGTCATTGCAGTCAGTGAACTTACCGGAACACCAACCGTTGCCGCACTTGTCCCCGGTGGTGCAGGCATTGCCATCATCGCATGGGGCCACGTTCAAGTTGTGCTTGCAACCCACCTCTGGAGAACACGAGTCATCGGTGCACGGGTTGCCGTCATTGCAGTCCAGAGAACCCGATACCGCGCACTTGCCTGCCGAACAGTGGTCACCTGTGGTACAAGGATTGTAATCGGAACAATCGGCGGCATTGGCCTCGTAGACGCAGCCAATTGCTGACTTGCACGAATCGTCGGTGCAGGTATTGTCATCGTCGCAGTTCAGGTTGCTTCCTGCCTGGCACTCGCCCCCGCTGCAAACGTCCCCAACGGTACAATCATCGCCGTCATCGCATCCGGCGGCGTTGGGCGAGTGAGTACAACCATTGGTGGGGTGACAGAGATCGTCGGTGCACGCATTGCCATCGTTGCAGTTGAGCGGATAGCCGCCCGCACATTCGCCCGCTGCACACTTCTCACTCACCGTGCAGGGGTCCCCGTCG
>CALGBT010000565.1 GCA_937884235.1 uncultured Pseudomonadota bacterium | reverse complement strand
GATGGTGTCGTGGACCCGGAAGGGGCGCTGGGCTGTGTCGAGTATTTTGCTGACGGGGACGTTGATGATTACGGGGTCGATGGTGATTCGAAGTGCCTGTGCGAAGCTGGTGGGGGTTATGTTGCCACCGTCGCCGGCGACTGCGACGACGAGTCCGCTGTAGTCAATCCGGGGGCCGACGAGGTCTGCTTCAATGAGGTCGACGACAATTGCGACGATGCTGTTGACGAAGATTGCCCGCAACTGAGTTGCGAGGCCCACCTTGCCCTCAATCCCGGGGCCGGGTCGGGGCTCTACAATATTGATCCGGACGGTGAAGGCGGCGCCGCACCCTTCCAGGTCTACTGCGACATGATCACCGCCGGGGGGGGCTGGATGCTGGCGTTCCACTTCTACAACCACAGCGGCTTCCAGGAGAATTTCATTATCGCCGCGTACAACCACAACCTCTTTACTGACGAAAGCTGGAGCTTCACTCCCGGTGCCGGCAGTGTCACCAAATCGCCAGCCACGCCGCCTCAGCCCCTGCAGCAGCAGGGGGCTATCGGCATCAGCCGCTTCGGCTCGGTCTGGGATGATATCCGCATGACTTGCCACAGCAGTAGCGGCACCGGGTCGGTGCAGCACTTTGCCCAGGTTGACGGCTATGCCACGGCCAACGGCAATCACAAGCTGTTGGGCGGGGCGGCGAATGGCACGGCCTACACGGTGTCGGCTAACACCAACTCCCAGGGGCAGTCGAAGATCTGGCATGACAACGAGACCAAGACGCACAACAGCGGGCACTACCTTTGCGACTATACCAACTCTCCATCCGGGGGCGAAACCTCGCAGTTCTCCTTCTGCTATACGGACCATTTGAACAACGACAACGGCCAGGACGCGGGCGATACCATTGCCGGAATTGCCTTTGGCTATGCCTACGGCAACGACGAATGGTCGTCGGGTTTCTCGGGTGAGTGCGGCCCTATGGGATGGGACTACCTGAGCGATCAGGGGACTTATTCGATTTGGGTTAGGTGAGGCGGGGCGCTTTGCGCCCGTTCGCAAGGCGGCGGAGCCGCCTGTTCGCAGGTCGCTTTGCGCCCGTTCGCAAGGCGGCGGAGCCGCCTGTTCGCAGGGTCGCTGGCGCTCCCGTTCGCAGGTCGCTGGCGCTCCCGTGCGCAGGCTGACTGCGTCAGCCGATGTCGAGGCCACGGCTCGGAGAGGGGCGTTTGATGCAATGTGACCCCGAGCTTACGCAACGGGGCTACGGCGGCGGCGGAGCCGCCTTCTGGTCGCCCTCAACTGCGTTCGGGCTCGGCTTGGAATTGGGGTTAATCGGGGACCGGCAGGGACTGGAGGGCGTGGTGGTGCGAGGGGAAGCAAGGAGATACTGCGTCTAGCGCCGTCAACGGAGATTTGCCTCTTCACGCGCGGCCGCAACTCGCCGTGTCTGCCCCAATCCCCGATCACCCAAAACCGGTAGAGCCAGAGCGTAGTCGAGGGCGATGTCGTTGTAGCCCCGCTGCGTAAGCTCGGGGAGATTTGCGAAAACCGCCGTCAACGGCAATCTCATCCCGGCGCGGCCTCCATGCCCACCGCAAGAGCCGGATGAGGCAAGCGGGCGATGGGCCGGAAACGCACCTGCCAGCCGGCGTGGTCGTTGCGCGGGTGAGGCCCACGGCGTATAGTCAACGGGTCGGCATGGCCGGCGTGAACGATTCGAACGACATAGAGGGCAGCATGAAGAAGAGGGCATTGGCTCTAGTGAGCCTTTTCATACTTGGCTGGGGCTGTGCGGGCCCGGCGGAGACGGTTGGTTTGGATGCGGTGGATGCGACGGCCGTTGATTTGGGTGGGATGGAGATTGGGGTTGATGCGAATCTGCCACCGGATGTGGCACCAGAGTTGCTTTTCCCGGAAGTTGTTGAGCTGGTTGATGCCGTGACCGATTTTGTCGAAGGCCCGCAGCCCGGCGAAGCCGGATATGCTTGCGAGAAGGGCGATGAGTGCAACTCGGGCTTCTGCATTGACACGGGCGATGGGTTGCAGTGCACAGTTACTTGCATCGACGAATGTCCCTTCGGCTGGTCCTGCCAGATGCACACGCCCAGTCGCCCGACCAGGTCTTTTTGTGCGTGCCCACCGACGTGGACCTGTGCCGGCCCTGTGAGAAGAACACTGAATGCTGGACTGACGGTATTGATGCTGGGCAGGCCTGTGTGGCTTACGGCAACAGCGGGTGGTTCTGCGGAACGGCTTGCGGCGCGGACGGGGAGTGTCCGGAAGGGTATGGTTGCCAGGTCGCGGCCGACGTCACCGGGGCAAGCTTGCAGCAGTGCGTGCTGGTGGCAGGCGAATGTAGTTGCAGGCAGCGTTTTGTTGATGCTCAGGCGGCAACTACCTGCTTCGAGGCCAACGAGGCAGGGACTTGTTCGGGGACACGTACCTGTACGGCGGCGGGGCTGACCGCGTGTGATGCGGCGGTGCCTGTGGCTGAGAGTTGCAATGATAAGGACGATGACTGTGACGGGGAGGTCGACGAGGAGCTGACCGGCGGCGAGTGCCTGGTGATCAATGGGGCCGGTGCCTGCCCCGGAGTGCACGTCTGCGAGTCGGGACTGCTGAAGTGCGACGGACCGGAGCCCGCTCCGGAGCTGTGCGATGGCAAGGACAACGACTGCGACGGGGAAATAGACGAGAGCTACCCCGACACAGATGGTGATGGTATCGCCGATTGCCTTGAGAGCGACGTGGACGGCGATGGTACTGCCGACCTGCTGGATAACTGTCCGGCGATTCCCAACCCGGCGCAGGAAGACTATGACCTCGATACCGTGGGCGATGCCTGCGACCCTGACGATGACAATGACAAGTCGGCCGATGGCCAGGACTGTGCGCCCAAGAACGATGCCATCTATCCCGGGGCGGCGGAGGTTTGCGACGGGTTGGACAACAACTGCAACCTGGTGGTTGACGAGGGCTTCTACGACTTCGACGGCGACGGCTTCAAAGACTGCGTCGACGACGACGACGATGCCGACGGCATCTTGGACCAGGCTGATTGCCAGCCGCTGGATGCCAGCGTCTACCCGGGGGCGAAGGAGCTGTGCGACGGCAAGGACAACGACTGTGACCAGGATGTCGACGATGGTTTCCCGGATACGGATGGTGACGGCACGGCGGATTGCGTGGACGGTGATGGTGACGGGGATGGGCTTGATGACCTGGTCGACAACTGCCCGGCAGTTGCGAATCCGGAGCAGGAGGATCTTGACGGCGATGGCCTTGGCGATGTCTGCGACCTCGATGCAGACGGCGATGCGATTCCCGATGGCGTGGACAACTGCAAGGGACTGCAGAATGCCTTGCAGTTGGACGCCGACAAGGACGGTCTGGGCGATGCGTGTGACGACGACGTTGACGGCGACGGTGTTGCCAACGATGACGACAACTGCCTCTTCGTTGCCAACGGCGACCAGGCTGACCAGGACGAAGACGGCGTGGGGGATGCGTGCGAAGACGACCTGGATGGCGACGGCTCCCCCGACAACAAGGACTGCGCACCGGACAATCCAGGCATCTATCCGGGGGCGGTGGAGAGTTGTGATGGTGTGGACAACAACTGCAATGCGCTCATTGACGAGGGCTTTGTGGATAGCGACGGTGACCTGCTCAAGGACTGCGTCGACGGAGATGACGACAACGACGGCGACCCGGATGGCAGTGACTGCGCACCGACGAATGCCAAGGTGTTCAAGGGAGCAGTGGAGATCTGCAACGGCATCGATGATGACTGCGATTTGAAGGTAGACGAATCGCTGGGAATGCAGAGTTGTGGCAAGGGCGGATGTTTCCACGAGGAGCCCAACTGCGCTGCTGGGAAACCAGTGCTCTGCGACCCTCTGGCCGGTATCGCCAACGAGTTCTGCGATGGCATCGACAATGACTGTGACGGGCTGACGGATGAGGACCTGGGCATCACTTCTTGCGGGGAGGGAGTCTGCGCCCATACCGTGCCAAACTGCCAGAATGGTCAAACGGTTGCCTGCGACCCGCTGCTGGACGCGGGCGAAGAGCTTTGCGACAACAAGGACAATGACTGCGACGGCAAGATTGACGAGGAGCAGCCGAACCTGGCGTGTGGTAAGGGGCAGTGCTTCCACACTGGGCCCTCGTGTATTGGCGGCGTCACCTACGAATGTGACCCCTTCCAGGGGGCGAGCAAAGAGGTCTGCGACGGTCAGGACAACGACTGCGACGGCGATACAGACGAAGGGCTTGGGACCATCTCCTGCGGCAAGGGGCTCTGCCTCCATGAGCAGGAGTATTGCCAGGACGGAAAGGTGCAGCCATGCGACCCGTTCCTGGGTTCCGAGTTGGAAGTATGCGACCTCACCGACAACGACTGCGACGGGCTGGTGGACGAGGAACTGGGCACTTTCAGTTGCGGTCAGGGAAGCTGCGCCCATCCGGTGAAGGTCTGTGAAGACGGTGCGCCGGGCGAGTGTAGTCCCTTCCTGGGGGCCGAAGAAGAAGTGTGTGATGGAATCGACAACGACTGTGATGCCGAGGCTGACGAGGACCTGGGTGTGCAGACCTGCGGATTGGGCATCTGCGAGCATGAAGAGCCGAATTGCAGCGACGGGGCGGTGGTGGAGTGCGACCCGCTCCTCGGTGCCTCTGACGAGGAGTGCGACGGTCTCGACAACGATTGCGATGGCATCGTCGATAATGGCTATGATGATACGGACAACGACGGTGAGGCGGATTGCATTGATATCGATGATGATGGTGATGCGGACCCGGACGAAACCGATTGCGAGCCGCTGGACGGAACCGTGGGTCATGGGCTGGACGAGGTCTGCTTCAACGGCACTGATAATGACTGCGACGGTCTCGCCGATGATGATATTGACTGCTTGCTGAAGAGTTGCAAGGCCATCAAGGCGGCTTTTCCCGAAACGGCAGATGGCGCCTACTACATCGACCCTGATGGCGTCGACGCCGGCGAGAATCCCTTCCAGGTCTACTGCGACATGACAACCGGGGACGGTGGCTGGACACTGGTCATGAAGCTCTCCAAGAACAGCTTCTGCTACGGCAGCGGCAATTGGACCAACTCCAGTGCCATGAACGCGGACAAGATGCTTGACGATGCGCTGCCCGGAGCCCAGGAGTACGATGCCAAGTCGGCCGCTTTCTACAAGCTCACCGATGTGGCGAGCCTGCGCTTCTATACGTCCAACAGCAAGGCTGTGACGGTGAGCTTTGCCGATTCCTCCTCGCCGCGCACGCTCATGACCACCAACAGCATCGCCTTCAGCCCCTATCCCGACTACCAGACCTGGCGGGCGGCCTTTGGCCACGACCGTCAGTGCGGCCCGGTCTTCATGCGGGCCGGTTCCGCCATCACCCAGGGCTCCTGCCGCAGCGGCGGCGGAGTGCCCAGCGGCTGCGGGCAGGTCTGTACCTTCTGCTTCCAGGCTGCGGACGGCGACTACAAGTGTCCGGCATCACCGGGGCAGTGTGGTAGCGGTTCCAACAACGATGTGAATTCCGGGCTTGGTCAGAACGCAGCCTACTGCGGCGGTGGTCAGTCCGGGATGTGCTCTACCGCCGGGGAGTGGTCGACCATGAACCTCCGCACTCTCGTGTGGGCGAGGTAGTGTGGATGAAACGAAGAACCGCTTTGCTATCTTTGCTCTCTCTGCTTTCGCTCCTCTTTGGGGCCTGTTCGGCTGCTGTCGGAAGTGGTGCGGACGACCTGTCGTCAGAGAACGAGGTTGCCTCGGCGGATGTGGCCTTGCCCGACGTGGCCATCGCCACTATGGACGGTGGTGTGGATACTCCGGATTTCTCCCCGCATGAAGAGGTGGTGGATTCGCAGGATCTTGGCGACGCACGTGAAGTAGAGGTCGAGTTGGTCGGACCAGTTCCCGGTTCCCCCGGGTACCCCTGCATAACCGCCGCCGACTGTCTTTCGGGCTTTTGCATCCAGACTACTGATGGCAAGCAGTGCACCGCGCTTTGCGAAGAGGAGTGTCCCTTCGACTGGTCATGCGTGGTCTACACGCCATCCTTGCCTGATCAGGTCCTCATCTGTGTGCCGGCGGACGTCGAATTGTGCAAACCCTGCCTCGTCAACGCTGACTGTTTCAGTGACGAAATCGATGCCGGTCAGGCATGCGCGGACCTGGGACCCCTGGGGCGTTTTTGCGGTACGCCATGCGGCGAAGATGACGACTGTCCTGACGGATACTTGTGTGCCGATGGCGCAGATGCGTCCGGTGCGGAGACCATGCAGTGCGTTGTGGCTGAGGGGGCCTGTTTGTGCACCAAAGCGTTCATCGATGCCGGGGCAGAGACGACCTGCTTTGTAAAGAACGAGGCAGGAAGCTGCCCGGGTGTGCGGCAGTGCCTGGCCAAGGGGCTGACCGACTGTGATGCGGAGATCCCGACAGAGGAAGCCTGTAACGGTCATGACGACGACTGTGACGGCGATACGGACGAAGGGACGGGTGGTGCGGACTGCGCAATTGAAAATGAGCACGGTACCTGCCCGGGCAAGGAGGTCTGCCAGGATGGGGAGTTGCTCTGCGGAGGTGAAGGTGCCAAGCCAGAGACGTGCGACGGTCTCGACAACGATTGTGACCTGGAGATCGACGAAGGCTACCCTGACACGGATGGTGATGGCACCGCCGATTGCCTCGAGACGGACAAAGATGGGGACGGCATTGCCGATGGGGACGACAACTGTCCGGGGATCGCCAATCCGGAGCAGGAGAACGCCGATTTCGATGCCCTGGGTGATCCTTGTGACCAGGACGACGACAACGATTTGACGCCCGACGAGTTGGACTGTGCGCCCATGGATGCTGCAATTCACCCCGGGGCAGACGATCTCTGCGATGGGCAGGACAACGACTGCAACGGGGAGACGGACGAGGAGCTGGGCGAGACGACCTGCGGCCTGGGTGAGTGCGAGCATACCGTAGCGAACTGCGTGGCGGGGGAGGTGCAGGTCTGCGACCCTCTGGCAGGGCAGGTAGAGGAAGTCTGCGACGGGCAGGACAACGACTGCAACGGGGCGACTGACGAAGAGCTGGACGAGACGACCTGCGGCCTGGGGGAGTGCGAGCATACGGTGGCTAACTGCGTGGCGGGGGAGGTGCAGGTCTGCGACCCGCTGGCAGGGCAGGTGGACGAAGTCTGTGACGGTATGGATAACGACTGCAATGGGGAGGTCGACGAGGGGTTGGGGCAGCTTGCCTGCGGTCTGGGCGAGTGTTTCCACGTCGTCGACAAGTGCATCGATGGCGTGGTCCAGGTTTGCGACCCCTTCGAGGGGATGGCAGACGAGATCTGCGACGGTCAGGACAATGACTGCAATGGGGAGGTCGACGAGGGGTTGGGGCAGCTTGCCTGCGGTCTGGGCG
>CALGBT010000564.1 GCA_937884235.1 uncultured Pseudomonadota bacterium | reverse complement strand
GGCACTTCCGCTCGGCCGCTACTTCACTGGACCTCCGGACATCGCGGATGGCTCTCGTTGCAACAGTTGCCACCTCCACCCGGTTTCGTCCGGCCTCCTTGGCCCTGTAGAGAGCCTGGTCCGCCCGCTCCACGAGAACCTCGGGGAGGGTTCCATGGTCGGGACTGGTGGCAACGCCACAGGAGGTCGTCACCTGGATGACCTCACCACCGACCTCGACGCGCTGCTTCTCAATGAGGCGGCGCAGCCTCTCCGCCAGGGCACCAGCTCCCTCCAGGCTGGTTTCAGGCAAAATCAGGGCGAACTCTTCGCCACCGTATCGGGCAGCGATGTCGATGCCTTCCCGAACGGTATCGAGCAGACACCTGGCAACGACCCGCAGCACTTCGTCCCCCGCTTGATGTCCATACCTATCGTTGACCTTTTTGAAGTGGTCGATATCAACCATAACCACCGACAGCTGACGGTTGTAGCGCTCAGCCGTGCGCAACTCCTCCTTAAGCCGGTGCCGCAGGTAGCGTGAGACATACAGGCCGGTAAGACCATCGGTAATCGCGGCAGTGTAGAGTTGGGCTCGCTCGACACAGCGGGCGGCCTGCGAGGCCAGCGCTTCCAGCAACTCGACATCCTCCCTTTCGAAAGACCGCTCGGGCCTCACTACCACCATAGCCCCGCCTGTTGCAGCCTGGAGATGTAAAGGAAAACCCCGGGCATACTGCTGGCTTGGTCGAGCATCCTCGCTGAGGAATTCGGCGGCCACCGGCCGGCCTTCCTGGACCGCCTTCATGGCGAGATCGTGGAGCTGCTGAAAAATGGGACCGGTGGCCCCCCGTCGGTCAATTCCAGCAGTGGCCACGAGGCGGGTCTCCACGGCAGTCGCTTCGCCCACCACCCAGATAGCACCATAGCGTGCCTGCAGCCCCTTCACCGCTTCACCCAGGATGGTATCAAGCAGCCCCTCAGAATAGCCCCCGGCATTCATGGCCTCAGAGATGCCGTAAAGAATGGTCAAGTCATGGACCTTGCGATCCAATTGCCGGTAGCTTTCATGCAGTTGCCCCAGGGTGGAATGCAGGCTCCCCCGCATCTCCTCAAATGTGCTGGCCATCTCTCGCACCTCCCGGGGACCACCCATCTCCCCCAGGGGCTGATCCAGTCTCCCCCGGGCAATTTCCCGGGCTGCCTGAGTCAGGCGCAAGATGGGACGCACCGTGGAGAGCGAGAAGAGCACGGCCAACACGGAAGCCAGCACCAGCACGCCGGTGAAGCCCAGCGCGAGCAACCCCACGGGACGCTGTGATTCAACCTCCAGGCGCTGTCTGGCAATGGCGGCACGAGCCGTGCCCAGCAACCTGCCGCCGGCACGAATTTCACTTTCTGCAGCGAGGAAATCAGCCTCGGCGAAAGCCTCAAACTGCTCTCCCACCCGCTGCTCATCTGAATGAGCCCAGATCTGGCCGTTTCGATCGGTAACCATGGCCACATCAACGGGAGTCCTGGAGGCCAACTCGGCAACAATCTCCTGCATGGTCGGCTGATCCCGAGCAGCCGCAGAGTTGAAGGTCGCCGCCGCCAGGCCTGCCACAACGACATCCACCTCCTGCACGTAATGCCGCTCCAGCACTTCACGATAGGACTGCAGCGCCACCCAGGCAGTGGGACCCACCGCCAGCAAGACGAGACTGAGCACGCCCAACAGCAACCGCATAAAGATAGTTTGAAAAGGTCCGCGCACGCCTACTTCCCCAGCAATCGAACTCCAGCATACTGCTCATCCGTCGCCGGTTCAAAGCCAAAGAGGTCACGCAACGCAGTTTCCTGCAGCCGGTCCGTCTTGATGCGGAGAAAGGCAGCCCTCACCTCTGCCACCAGGGCAGCATCCAGGTGCGTACCGGCAACTATGGGTTCGCCGGGAATATCCTCGGTCTGGGCAAGCACCCGCAGCCGCATTCTCCGGGCACGGTCCGCCACGGTAAAATAGGCACGCTCGAAAACCGCCCCGGCGTCATACTCGCCCAGCAGGACGGCCATGAGGACCGCATCATGGGAACCCAGGAAATCGGTCGCGGCGAAATCCTGGGCGACATCGAAGCCGGCGTCGCGCAGCAGATTCGCCGGATAGACGTAGCCCGAAGCGCTCTGCTCATCGACAAATGCGAGCCGCTTCCCGCGCAGGTCTTCCAGCTTCCCAATACCGCTCCCTTCCAGCGTAAAGAGAATCCCGGCGTAGCCTGTCTTCCCTGACCAGATCGGGCGCACCAAGGGAATCATCGGGGTCTTCTCCCGCTCGACTACGTAAGTCGAGGTGCCCAGCCAGGCGAGATCAATTTCGCGATTGGCCAGCATGCGGACGCAAGAGGCATAGTCAGGAGCAAGTACCAACTCCACCTCACAACACTCCAACTGCTCGTCCAACAGGTCGATCAAGCCCGAATAGACGCGATAGGCTTCCCGTGGAGAGACGTTGGGAATCCGCCCAAACCGCAGCGTGCGCACCGGCGCCGCGCCGGCAGCAAACTGGGGAGTGGGCACAGACACCTCAGCCGGCACCTGTGAGCTCAACAAAACCACCGTCCCGACGAGGAGCCCCAGCGCCAGTGCCATGGCAATAGCAGCCCCCGGAAACGATGTGGGTGCAGATTTTGACATGATACTCCAGACACTACTGGCAAATCCCCGGTTCAACACACTTCCACTCGCCGTCGATGACGGCTCGTATCTTTCCAGGATCACACTTCGGGGGGATACCTTCGGCCCGGGAGCCATCATTGCAACGGGTCTCCGGGTTGGGTTCTTCGTCACCGGCCTGCTGGACGTAAGAAGTCCAGGACTTGATGAAGCGGACCATCAGCACCTCGCGACGGGAGAGGGTCTGGCTGTTAGCCATCGCCTTCAGCCGGTCGTTGAGCATATTGAGGTGAGCCAGGCTCTCCGCGTACTTCTTGCTCAGCGGCTCGTTAAAATCTTCATCGAAGACCTTCTGCCCCATAGACTCCTGGAGATCGTCGTCAAAAGCCTTCACGATCTCTTCTTCCAGGTGCAGCTTGTCCGGATCCGCAATGATCTGGCGCAAACGGGAACTATCATTCCGGAGCGCAGCCAGGAAATGGCTGTTCAACTCGATGACGGTCTCGTTAGTGATACGCCCGATGAGCTTGTCCAGGGACATCTCGCCTTCGGCAACAAGCACCTGGACGAGCTTATCTGCACCCTCCTTGGTCAGAAAGTCAACCAGATCCCGCTTCTGCGAGAGAATCTGCTTCTTGGCCATGGCCACCATCTCCGGTGCGTTGGAACGAATGGTGGTCACGAAAGCTTCCCGCACAAATGATGGGGTGCCAATGGTGGCGAGCGTACTGGACAACCAGAACATATAGCTGAAAACAATCAGGCTGACGACAACGCCAACGATGAGCCTGATCTTCATGCTCTTCTTCTCTTTCTCCAGCTGCGTCCGGAGGAAATCCTTGGCTGCCTTGAGTTCCCCTGCGGCGTCGCCGGTCACGTTCTTCTGTTCTTCAGTCATGGCGTCCTCCCCCGCTACTCGGTTTCCGGTTCGGTTGCCGGGGCCGCCTCTGCTGCAGGCTCTTCGGCAACTGGCTCTTCGGCAACTGGCTCTTCGGCAACTGGCTCTTCGGCAACTGGCTCTTCAACAGCTGGCTCTTCGACATTGGCTGGCTCAGCCGCAGCCACACCAGCAGCGCCAGCCGCACCCGTGGCGACCGTGCCCTCGGGAGCCTCGGCATAAGCTGCGTTCATCAACTCCATGAAGAGCTCGAGCATCTCTCCTTCTTGCCCGGGCTTCCCGGCCATCGCCGGGTCCGGCCGATAACTCTTGATGACGGTATCATTGATCTTGGCCATGGCCAGGTAGTAATCCTCGACTATCCCCAGCATGTACTTGACCGTCCACATCTCAAAGGCCTTGTTCAGCCGATTGACAAGCTTCTCCAACTTGTCGGGGTCGTCCTTCAACTCGGGATAAAGCTCCAGAAGCAGCTTCCGGTGGGCCTTCTTCTCCAACTCCATGGCCTGATGGATACGCGCCTTTATCCGGTCATCGCTCTGGGATTGCAGGCGCTCCAACTCGCTCCCTAACGTCAATGCCAGACGCTCACCGCCCTCCTCCAGCCCTCGCTGAAATTCCTTGGCGAGTTTCGGGGCCACATCGTCCACGAAAGAGCGGAGAACATCGTTGAGAATCGGCATCAACTCCTCTCCGGCCTTGATCGTCTCCTGGGTGACGCTCTTCTCCGGGAAAGCCGACATAACGCCCATCACTGTCACCAGCATGAAGATGACAATCAAAGCCAGGACAAAAACCGGGAAGATCGCCCGAATCAGGCCGTTCCACTTAACCGCGGCCCGATACTCCATAATCAACGCTTGGGCACTTCCAGAATCCACCGCAAGTACCTTCACGGCTGCCTGCGGGGTCGCCGGCTCCGGTACGGCAGGCGGCTCCGGTGCGGCAGGCGGCTCCGGTGCGGCAGGCGGCTCCGGTGCGGCAGGCGGCTCGGGCGCCGGTATAGGCCTGGGGGGTGGGGTGGGAGACGGTGTCTCCGTGGCTACTGACGGTGTCGACGATTCCGGTATCTCCGGGTTCTTCCCATCGCCACCATGCGGACCAGTTCCAGTTGTGCTCATGCTCTACCTCCTTCCATGGTTCGAAGAGCGAGTAAACCGCGGTTTACTCAAAGCAACACTTTAGGGGCTTATGGCTAGCTACCGCATATCTTTTTCCCACAGTCCTTCACGCCTTGTCAAATCAATTGAATAATCTGGGACGAACCCTCAAAACTACCATGCCCGGCGACGCTCCGTCACGACCTCTGCCACCACGGCATCGGCCGTTCTCATGCGGATACACGTGGCGCCCCTTGATTTGTAGGCGTCTATTGGTGATGATGGCCGGAGCCCCTGGGGCTGGAGGTGGAGAGGAGATGTTTGGCATCCTGCAAGACCCAATCTACGAGGACCACGATACCGGGGCACATCCCGAACGACCGGAGCGGCTCGAAGCGGTGCGCCAGGGGATCGCTGACGGGCTGGGTAGCATCACCTACGAATCATTGGTGCCGGTACCCGCTACCACGGCTGATTTGGAATTGGTCCATGACCATGATTACGTCAGCTGGGTGAGGTCTCAGATCGAGGCCGGAGCCACGCGACTGGATGCGGATACCGCAGTTTGCCGCCGCAGCTTCGCAGTTTCGCTACATGCCGTCGGCGGCTCGCTGGCTGGCACCGATGCGCTAATCGAGGGCCGCGTGCGCTACGCCTTCTTCGCCATCCGCCCACCAGGGCACCATGCCGAACCCGACCGGGCGATGGGCTTCTGCCTCTTCAACAATGTGGCCATCGCCGCCCGCCACCTGATCCAGCGCACCGGGCTCTCCCGTGTGGCCATCTTTGACTTCGACGTCCACCACGGCAATGGCACCCAGGCAGCATTCTATGCCGACCCCTCGGTCTTCTATAGCTCAGTGCATCAGCAACCTTTCTATCCAGGCACCGGTCGAGCCGACGAAACCGGTACCGGTGATGGCTTGGGGACCACTCTGAATTTGCCCTATCCCTACGGAGCTGGAGACGACGAATACGAGCAAGCAACGCAACGTTTCGCCCATGCCATGGACAGCTATCGACCTGAGATGCTGCTTGTGTCCGCAGGCTATGATGCCCACTGGGCTGATCCCTTGGCCGGTCATCAGGTTACTGAACAAGGTTACGCCGAAATGATCACAACTCTGACTGAGGTCGCGCGTGCCCACACTGGCGGCCGCATCGGCTTCTTCCTGGAGGGAGGCTACAACCTCACCGCCCTCCGAAGTTGCGTAGCAACCACCATGGCAACCCTGGCAAAAAACACCTGATGCAGACCGGGACCGGGATGCTCTTCCACCGGTCAACCAAAGGGTGTGGACAGGGCTAATGGTGTTCTTTGCGCTTGACATTGCTGCGGAATCATCTATATTCCCGCCGGGTTTATCTTAAAGGAACGGCCATAACCACTGACGGTCCAGCCCACAATTGGAATGAAAACTGGGGGGGGAAGCGGTTGCCGGAAGGTCCGGGATTCTGCACCCTGCACAATCAACACACTGGAGGTTCACATGTCGATTTCCCCGGAGAAAAAAGCAGAAGTCATCGAGAAGTTCAAACAACACGAAAGCGACACCGGGTCACCCGAGGTTCAAGTAGCGATTTTGACAGAGCGCATCCGCTCTTTGACGGAGCACTTCAAAACGCACAAGAAGGACCACAACTCCCGGCGCGGCCTGCTGACACTTGTCGGCCAGCGCAGAAAGATGCTTTCCTATTTGAGCTCGATGGATGTCCACCGGTACCGCAAATTGATCAAGGAGTTAGGACTCAGGAAATAGTCCAGCTACCCCTTCCCGGTACCCCACCTGAAAGAATTTTGGAGGAATAAGAACGATGTACCTGAAAAAGACGCTAGAGATCGGCGGTCGCACGTTGACCATCGAAACCGGAGAACTGGCCAAGCAGGCCGACGGCTCCGTCCTTGTTACCTACGGCGAGACCGTTGTCCTGGTCACCGCTGTCATGTCTCACACGCCCAAACCACTTCCTTTCCTGCCCCTCTTCTGCGACTACACCGAGAAGACCTATTCGGCAGGCAAGATTCCCGGCGGGTTCTTCAAGCGAGAGGGACGCTCAACTGAAGTCGAAGTGCTCGGCAGCCGACTCATCGACCGCCCGGTGCGACCGCTCTTCCCAGAGGGGTGCCGCAACGAATTGCAGATCGTCGCCACGCTCCTCTCCTTTGACAAGGAGAACCCCGGCAACGTCCTCGGACTCACCGGGGCCTCCACTGCACTGATGACCTCTGACATTCCATGGGACGGCCCCGTTGCCGGCCTGCGGGTCGGTCGCGTCGACGGCAAGCTGGTGGTCAACCCCACCAACTCCGACCTGGCAGACTCTGACCTGGAACTGACCGTGGCCGTTGGCCGCGCCGGCGTGGTCATGGTGGAAGGCGAATGCGATTTCGTCCCCGAGGAAGTGATTGCCGAAGCCCTGGTTTTCGCACAGGAAGAAGCCCAGCCACTACTGGCACTCCAGGAAGAGATGGCCAAGGAGCTGGGTATCGTCAAACGCGAAATCCCGCTGCCGCCAGAGGATGCTGACCTTGAAAAGCTGATCTTCGACAAGATCGCCGGCCCCCTCAAGGAAGCCCTGGCCGTCAAGGCGAAGCTCGCACGCTACACCGCAATTGACGCCATCAAAGACGGCCTCAAGGCGGAGCTGGCCGAGGAATACGCTGAGCGTGGAGAGGAAATCAGCCGCTACTTCTCCCGCGCCAAGAGCGCAGTCGCTCGCTCCATCATGGTGGAGACCGGTCTGCGCATCGACGGCCGCAAGGAAACCGACATCCGGGCCATTTCCGGGCGTGCCGGGTTCT
>CALGBT010000563.1 GCA_937884235.1 uncultured Pseudomonadota bacterium | reverse complement strand
ATGCCACCGGCACCTTCGATGCCGAAATCCTTTGCCATTCCTACCAGTTCGCTGATCTTGTTTCGCTTAAGTTCTTGAAGGTTCATGAGCTACTTCTTCACCTCGTTTGGATTGATTATAGAACGGTTATCTTCTTCGCCGATGCTATGCACCGGATCTTTCTAGGTTGGATTCTCAGGCGGCCAGTTCCGGATGGGCGGCCAGCAGATGATCACGCCCTAAACATACATACGCTTCCCACCCTGTCAAGTGAAATCGCGTCCACCACTCCTGACGCACTCTCCGGCAACCCCTCCGGCGGTACCGGCAACCCCTCCGGCCGCAAAGCGGGCGTTACAGGATTCGAACCTGTGACCTTCGGCTCCGGAGGCCGACGCTCTATCCAGCTGAGCCAAACGCCCTGGCAAGTAAATAGCCAGCAACTGTTTAGGGGAAAGCTAGTGGACTGTCAAGAGAAATGGACCTGCAACAATCGCCAGAAAGGAGCAGCAGATTCTGACTAGCCTCCACCACCAGCTTCCGGCTCTTCCTCGGGAGGGGCTCCGTCAGGCAATGGTGCGATCCTGTCAAGGAAGTCCTGGGGCAGGGTAATCCCGTCCAGATTAGCGGCCAGCGTGGAGACGTGCCCCTCAATGACAGCCATCTTCTGCGCGTATCTGTCGACCCGGTCATAAAGCACCAGCCAGCATGCAGTCAAGCACGAGTAGCGCTCATCCTGCCCCGGGAAGCAAGGGAAGAAGTCCGCGGCATCCAGGAAATCGCAACACTCGTCAGGCCTCACATCGTAGGACACCAGGCAGCCGCGGCAAACGGTGATCGGATAGTAGAACGGCTCTGTATGAATGACGCTGCCGTCCCCCAAGGACGCTTCAATGGTTATCCCAACGGTCAGGTACCCGGCCGAACCCAGTGTGTCGAAGGCCTTGTCATTGTCCAGGGCACGGGCGATGGGTGGGGGAACCGCTTCAAGCTTTATGGTACCGAAAGTCAGCGGCAGAACGCTGCCGGAGGTGGGCACCCACTGCTTGGGTAGCTCTGTCTCCGCACCAGTTTCCCAATGCCCCTGCAACCCTGCGATGTCGTAGGTTATCCAGGCGCCTCGCACCGAGATCATGTGGGCGTTAAGGGACATCTCCTGAGCAGATTTCCCGACAGTGCCTTCGGTGGTCGTCAATCCGTTGTACAGCATTGGGAAGACCCAGTAATGGTTGGCCACCAGCAGGTCCATCGTGCCAATACCCCGGGTTTCCGTCGTCGCACCACTGCTGGTTGGGGCAATGCACTGGGACTTCTTCGAGACCGCCACATTGGCAAAGACCATAACCGATTCAAGATCACCGTCCGGTGCACAGGCGCTGAGTCCAGCGATCACCGTCAGGCCGATGAGCCAGCTAAGTCCTTTGTATTTTTGCATGTCATCCCTCACATTTCTACCGTTTCAGTATAGGTGAGCCGCACTCAGCCAGCAAATTTTTGGCCTTTTCCGCCGGCAGCGCATGGAGCACCGGTTCCCCCAGTGCGCGTAACAGCACCAGGACCTGGTCATCACCCAGTCGTTTCTTGTCATGAAAGGCCTGCGAGAGTGCGTCATCGCTGAACTTCAGAGTCGGGGGAGGCCAGACTTCGAAGGCAGTTGCCAGACGTTCAACCTCGTTGGCCAGGCTCTGCTCGGCGAAGCCGAGCTTGTGGGAAGCCCTCGCCGCGGCCACAATCCCCCAGCCCACCGCCTGCCCGTGGGAAACGTGATAGTCAGAAGCAGCCTCCACCATGTGACCGAAAGTATGGCCGAGATTGAGCAAAGCTCTCTGCCCCAAAAGTTCCCGCTCGTCCTGGGAGACTACCTTCAACTTATATCGCAACCCATCTGCCAGCATCACTGCGAGCCGGTCCAGATGGCTCCGTGAGTTGGTGCCGCCGGTGCGCCAGCCTCGCAGCTTCTTAGCGTGCCTTTCAAGCTGAGTTGCCGGTAGTCCCTCCAGCAGGCCCACCTTGAGTAGCTCAGCAGCCCCGTCCCGCCCCCCCCGCAAGCGGACGTCGTCGAGGACTGTGACGAGGGGTACGTAAACCCCCCGCGGCTGCTGAAAGGTTCCGAGAATATTCTTCGCCTCCGGGAGATTGATGGCCGTCTTGCCTCCGACGCCAGCATCCAGAGCCCCAAGAAAGGTCGTGGGAACGGAAACCAGGGGGATGCCGCGCATGTAGGTTGAGGCCAGGAACCCCGCCGCATCCAGAACAGCCCCGCCGCCCACCGCTAGTACAGCCATGGAGCGATCGATGCCGGCATCCAGCAGGGACCGTACGTACTCCGGCAATCGGGCCAACTCCTTTGCCGATTCGCCTGCCGGCAGCCGGCAGATCGGTATGTCCTTTCCCAGAGCTTCGGTGAGGCTGGTGGCCCACACTTCAGGCAATCCGTTGTCCAGGAGCACGACCACCCGGCGTTGGCCCAGAGTTACTCGCAGAAACCCCGCGAGCCCCTGCCAACGCCGACTCTTGTCCAGGCGCACCGGACAACTGCGTGCCCCCAACTCAAGATGGGCCTGCCAACCGCCCGGCACCTCCTTGAAGACCTCAGCTGGGGGGGCCGAAGTGCCCCAGGCGCGCGAGAACTCCAGCAATGCCCACCAGACTTCATGTGCCACCTGCCAGGGGGTGCGGCTCGTGGTGGAGATGCGGACGTGAGCTCGTTCAAAATAGCGATCCCGGGACCTCCCCAGCTCTGCCAATGCCTCCGGGAGCGGCTTCCCCGCAAGCAAGGGATGTTTCCTGGCGTTGCCCAAACGCCCGGCCAGGGTCTCAACTGGTGCCTCCAGCAGGATAACCGTGCCCGCCTGCAGCATGCGGTCCAGGGAGTGGGGCTGGGCCGCAGTTCCACCGCCACAGGCAATGACCTCGGTCCTGGTCGCGGTAGAGGCCAGTACCTCGGCTTCTCGAATCCGGAAAGTCGTCTCTCCCAATTCTCGGATGGCACTGGCTGGGCTCTGCCCAAAACGCTTGCGGTACTCCGTATCCAGATCACGGCAGCCAATACCGAGGAGGTCCGCCAGCAGCGGAGCGACCGTCGTCTTCCCAGAACCTGGCAGACCGATGAGGAAGACTGGTCCCTGCCGGGACGCGCTAGCGGTGGCAAATGGGCTCAAAACCATCTCCTTGACCGCGGTCCAGCAGCACGTCAGCCAGTACGAATGCCACCAGCGCGCGGGCAACGATTGCCGCTGGGGCCGCGGCACAAACATCACTGCGCACCGCCGGTGCTGTCCCCGCTCTACCGTCCCGCAGCGACGCACTCGCCAGTGGCTTCCCAAGGGAGGCCAGAGGTTTGACCACCGCCCTGAGAACGATGGGTTCGCCGTTGGACATGCCACCCTCAACCCCGCCGGCAGTGTTGCGCTGATGGAAATACCCCTTGCCCGCGGAGTAGTGAAGCGGGGAATGGAATCTGCTCCCCAGCAGCCGATCCGCGCCAAAGGCATCGCCGATGGCTACTGCCCGTACGCCGGGAATGCCCATGACCGTGGCCGCCAGACGGCTGTCCAGCCGAGCGCCCAGAGGCTGGGGCCCCCCGAGCCCGGGAGGAACCGGGGCAACAACAATCTCGAAAGCACCACCCACCGTGTCACCGGCGAGGTCGACTTCAGTAAGCAGTTTCCTGGCCTCCTGTTCACGCTTGCCATCCAAAAACAGCAGCGAAGAAGCTTCCAACTGCTCTACCAGCCGGCTAAGCCTGACGCCCTTACGCCAGTTTCGGCGACGGTCGATGACCGTGCCAACGCGAGTAACGTGAGCCAGGGAATGGCAGCCGGCACCGGCCAGAATCTCCTGGCAGATGGCCCCCAGAACGGTGTAGGCGGCGGTGATGCGAGCGCTGGCCAGTTCCGCCACCGCAGTGGCATCGTCAAGGCCCCACTTCAATGCTCCCGCAAGGTCGGCGTGGCCTGGTCGGGGAAACTCGAGATTAGCCTTTGCGCCCTGCCGGTCGACGCTCTCGCCGGAGCGATCCTTGTTGGCAATGGAGATGTGCAAAGGCCCGCCATTGGTATGGTCACCAGAAACGCCGGTGGTCACTGTCCAAAGGTCGCTCTCTCGGGCTGCCCGAGGGCCTCTGCCAGCCAACTGCCGACGCAAGGAGAGCCAGTGGTCAATCCGCTCGCGTGGAATCTCCAAACCGGCGGGCAAACCCGTCAGCACGAGATTCAACTCCGGCCCGTGGGATTCTCCAGTGACCTGGAAAGAGAGGCGGCCCATGCCTTCGTCCTATTCGAATTCGGTGTTGACCCGTGAAGCCTGGCGGTTGACGATGCGCGGGGTTACGAAGATCAGCAGTTCCGAGCGACTGTCCGTCTCCGACCAGTTGCTAAACAGGGTGCCGATGAGGGGCAGGTCTGCAAAGAACGGCACCTTCTTCTTCGAACTCGCCATGTTGCGAGTGTAGATGCCACCAATAACCGTCGTATCACCGTCCTTGAGCAACAGCGAAGTATGGGCCTCCTTCTTCCTGATGGTCGGGTTGCCATTGGCACCCGTCTGGGAGAAGTCAGGCTCGTTCTTGGAGATGTCGACGGTGAGCATGATATTGCCGTCCTGAGTCACGTGTGGCACCACGTCCATCTTCAACTGGGCATCGAAGAACTGCGTGTTGACGCCCTGTGCCGAGACCACGGAAACCGGGAATGAAATGCCCTGCTGGATGGTGGCCCTTTGGTTGTCAATGGTAGAGATCTTCGGGGCAGAAACAATCTTCACCGAGCCCTCCTCTTCCGCCGCCGAGAGACGCAGCGAGAGGTTTGCCGCCCCACCTAGACTGCCAAGGGTCAGACCGATGGCACCACCAGACCCCTGTCCAGCCGGAGCGGGCAGGTTGACGGCGTAGTTGGGGTTAGGCGGAGAGAACAGTCCCAGGGTCACTGCTGACGGGTCCGAGGCACCGCCGGCGATGCCAACGGACGATGGGAAGATCAGGCCAGTGGCGTTGGCAGTGGCCGGAGATGCCTGGCCGGCGCCACCCCACTGGATACCCAGGTCCTTGCTATAGTCCTTGCTGGCCTCAACGATTCTCGCCTCGATGAGAACCTGTGGTGTCTGGGCATCAAGCCGCTTGACCAGGTCCTCAATAGCCTGCACGTGCTCCTCAATATCCTTGACGATGAGCGTGTTTGTCCGGACGTCCACCGAAATGGCCCCCTTGGCGGAGGAAATCGGCTGAATCTGCTTGAGCAGCTCCTTGGCATCTGCATAGTTCACCGGAATCAGCTTCACCTGGAGCTGCTTCAACTCGGTAATCTTCTTCTTCTTCTCCAAGGCCATCTCGTATTCCTTCTGGATGTCCTCAACCGGGGCCACCCGATAGATGCCCTGCTCCTTAATGTAGTCGAGGCCGCTGGCTCGCAGAATCATGTCCAGGGCCAAGTCCCAGGGGACATCTTCCAGATAGAAGCTGACTTTGCCCGAAACCCCTTCGTTGGTGACGATGTTGACGCCGCCGACTCGCGCCAGATAGGCGAGGACGTGCTGAATGTCAGCATCCTTGATTGAGAGATTGATGCGGCGACCCGTGTACTTCTTCTTCTTCTTCCCCGGGCGCGGGTTGATGACCGCAAACGGGCTATTTCCTGACGAAGATACCGAGAGACCTCCGCCCGAGCCACCAGCCGCCATGGGGGCCGCACCAGTGGCACCACCAGCCTGAGCACCGCCGGAACTGACGCCTTCAGGGTACATGGCCACGGTGCGATTCTTCTTCGTCGTGCGAGTCGGTGCCGTGGCCTCGGCCATGGCGGTGCGGCTGTCAAGACTGCCACCCTTGAACGACCAGGTGATACCGTCCGCCGTTGCTACTACCTTGCCCTTTGCCGGCTGTGTCAGTACCACCGAGACAATGGTGGTGTCGGGAGAGGTCGGTGAC
>CALGBT010000562.1 GCA_937884235.1 uncultured Pseudomonadota bacterium | reverse complement strand
GATCCTCGATATCAAAGGTCTCGCCCCCGGGCTCGGCCGTGGGATTCCAATCGCGTTCGTCAACCACACCTTCGACGAAACGAAGGTAGGACTCATATTTGGCTAGGGGGGTCGCATTGATCACG
Source organism: uncultured Pseudomonadota bacterium (assembly GCA_937884235.1). Classification (GTDB taxonomy): domain Bacteria; phylum Myxococcota_A; class UBA9042; order CAIXZC01; family CAIXZC01; genus CALGBT01. The sequence goes on along the minus strand of CALGBT010000562.1, from coordinate 2,155 downwards.
GCGAACCGGTGCTGGTCGAGTTTGACGACGTTGACAATGTAGTCGAGTCCATCTCCGGTCAGAGACCAGTAGATTGTCTCCGGGTTGGTGTAGACGATGACCGAATCCGGCTGCTCTTCCCCCGCCGGCGTGAGGGCGGCAACCTCCTGTGGCAGGTGCTTGACGGCAATGTGGAGGTCGCCGACAAAGACCAGTATCAGTGCCTCCGGGTTGTCTGTGCGAACCCTTCGCAGCACCTTGGCTGCGTGGCGGTCGCGACGTCGCAGGGGGTCATCACCCCGCGGCGAACTGTTGATCCCGACAATTGGCACGCTGCGGTCCTGGCAGAGGGAGGCAATGCGCTCATAGCCCTTGATGGGGAAGCCCCAGTTGCGGCGGTAGCCGGATCTCTCCAGCAGCTCGACAAAGGTGCACTCTCCCGCCTGCCATGTGTCGATGTGCTCCTGCTTCGAACTGTGGAAGGCCTCCAGGGCGACAATCAGTTGCCGCTCTTTCATGGCCGGATGAGCCAGCACCATATCGATGAGACGAACGACGAATTTCTGAGTGGGTAGGAGGGTGTGGAAATCGCCGACGAAGGTGATGTCCGACTGTGCGACCCGGTGCACCAACTCGTCGGGGTAGCTGGCTACCTTGTACTCCGACACGTCTTCCCGATACTCCTGATAGTACTTCTCCAGTTCTGGTGTCTGGGTGATGTAGCGCTTCATGCGACGCTTGAGGCGTTTTACCATACTGCGCTGTAATGAAATGAGTGATGGGCGAGAAGTTCGTCTTTTCTTGGTCATCATTGCGCTATTGATTTCGATTTTTCAACTCTCGTTGCATCTCCCTGTTCTCATCTTTCTGCCTGAGGTCGTGTCGCTTGTCCACCTGCCGTTTTCCCCGGGCGAGTCCTATCTCCAGCTTGGCCTTGCCATCCTTGAAGTAGAGAGACAGGGCCACTGCTGTGTAGCCTCGCTCCCTGATGCGTTTGCCAATGCGTTCGATTTCGTGGCGGTGGAGGAGCAGTTTCCTGAAGCGCAAGGGGTCGTGGTTATTGATGTTGGCGTACTCGTACTGAGCGATGTGTGCCTGGACGAGGAAGAGTTCGCCCTCCACGGTTTCGACAAATGCCTCGGTGAGGGAGGCTTTGCCGGCGCGCAGCGCCTTCACCTCGCTACCCAGGAGTGAGAGCCCTGCCTCGAAGCGTTCCTCAATGAAGTAGTCGCGCAGGGCACGCTTGTTGCGGGCAACGAGTTTGGAGCCGGTCATACGGTTCTAGACCTCTTCGTGTGCAGGGCCATGGCCACCGCCAGGAGCAGCCCCAGCAAAGTCAGGGCGCGCCCGGCCCAATCGGCCAAGCCTGGACTGTATTGTAGGATTATTGTGCCATCCCCGGCAAGGAGCATCATGCCGTAGCCGGCAGATAGGAGGGGTTGCGGGGTACCATCCTCGCTGGTGGCGTGCCAATTATCGTGATGGGGGATCTTCAGGTAGACCGGTGCGCCTTGTGCGGAGCAACCAGTGAGTTCCACCTGCAACATGTCGCCGCTGTCGCTGATGCTGGATGGCTGGGCCGTGCATCCAGCTGTCGGCGAGAGCGGTGAGGCGAGCCCGACTGTTGGCACGGGCGCTTCCCCGCCCAAGGCGAACCACCGCTCGCACAGCTCATCGAAGCGTTCTGGCGGAACCGGGTGAAATGCCAGGTCAGCTTCTACTAGGGACGGGTTTGCCAAAGGGTGAAGGCGATAGGCCAGGAACGCGCCGTCAGAGCTCAGGTAGTGCGTCTTGCGGAGATTATTCAGAGCTTCACCGGATCTCGCGACGAAGTTGGGGAAGAGCAGGGCAGGGGGGCCGGAGAGTGGGGCGGAGGCAATCTGTACCGCGGCCTTGCGGTCAGAGAGGAGATGCGAGAAGCCGAGCAGGGAGAGCTGCTTACGGGTGATGTCACCACTGGGGTCGGGGATTCTCGAGGCCGGGTTGGAGTGCATGTCCGCGCCCCAGACGAATTGTCCGGGGGAGAGCTTACGCAAGAGCCCCAAAATTGGGCGAGCGGTGCGCGCTGACTCCACGGAGATGCCGTGGGAAACGGCACCGCCGCCCTTGGCGACAGCCCAGGGCAGCGCCATATAGCCTGGTGAATGCAGGGGCTGGGTGAGGGCAGCAATGCGGC
>CALGBT010000561.1 GCA_937884235.1 uncultured Pseudomonadota bacterium | reverse complement strand
TGGCCGCGGACATCGCCTGCCCCGAATGCGTCGATGCCGATGATGTGGCCTTCACCTTCGCTGCCGCCGACCAGAAGGGCGGGGCCGCCTTGAACGTCAACTGCTTCCAGTGCATCAACGCTGACGAAGTGAGCTTCGCCTGGGCCAAAGGCGTGCTCCCCGGCGGTGACGCCGAGCATGCCCTCACCGCCGATACGGCTACGTCGGCACTCACTGCCGAAACGGCCAGTGACGTGGAGTGCCCTGGCTGCGTCAATGCCGGTGACCTGGCCGTCAACGCCATGCACTCGAACAAGGTCCTCTTCGACGATACCAAGACTCAAATTGGGGCTGGTTCAGTGCAGGCAGCCCTGGAACATATCCTCTCGGCTGGCGCTGGTGGTGCAGTGGAGGGTAACGGCACCATCGTGCCCTTCGTCGAGCAGTGGGGTCTGCCGGCCTACGGCGAAGCTACGACCTACGTTCATCTCATGAACCCCAGCCAACCCAAGGTCCTGGCCCACCTCTACGCCGGCGAGTCGAGCAGCTTCTCTACGTCCAATAACCTGGTGGTGGCCTATGCCTTTGCCCCTAACCAGTACTCCGGCGGCGTCAACGGCACCGCCGGCGAGCAGGCGCTACAGGTAACCAATCCCTCCATCTTCTCGGTGGGCGCCCACATCTTGATTCACCAGACCGTAGGCACCAATGGCAACGGCACCAATGCCGGCCAGTGGGAACTCTCCCAGGTGCTGGGCATCGAAGGCTCCACCCTGCTGCTGGCGAAGGAGTTGCAGCATACCTTCACCTCCTGTGGCAATGATTGTGGCTATGCCCAAGCCGTGGTGGCAGCGTCTTACAACCAGTTGGAGGTGGTCAACGGCGGCACCGTTTCGCCGTCGATGAACGCCCATGATCAAGGGGACAAGAAAGGGAGTATTGTCTTCATTCGTGCCCGAAAGATCGTTGTCAAGACCGGGGGAAAGATTCAGGCCGACGGTTATGGGCCCTACCAAGGGGGAGACAACTGGAGCGGATATCAGGCCGAGAGAGCCTCATCCGAATGCCTCATCGTCGACAATACCTGGGGCCCGTCTCCCAACTGCTCAGGCGGTGGCGGCGGGGGCAACTACAACAACAACTGGACCAACGTCGGAGCTGGTGGCGGCGGTGGCAATAAGTCCGCAGGACAGGACGGCGTCGGCTCTGGAGGGGTTGGAGGCAAAGGCGGGACAGCAATTGGCGATGCCCAGGCCAATGCGCTCACCTTTGGTGGTTCCGGTGGCGGCGGATACGCCGGCCGGGGCGGGTACGGCGGCGGTCTCATCGTGTTGGGTGCTGAAACGATAATCGTCGAAGCTGGAGCATCTGTCACAGCTAGGGGCGGCGATGCCGATTGTCCGTGGGGTCAGTCCAGTTCCCATTCCGGAGGCGGTGGCGGGGCTGGCGGCTCCATCGTCCTGTTCACGAAGGAGCTTGTGAACAACGGCACAGTGGAGGCCAAGGGTGGTGTTGGCAGTACTTGCAGTGGCTCGCAGAAAGGAGGAACCGGAGGCGAAGGCTGGGTGATAAATACGACTCCGGTGGACGGTACCGTCAACGAGAGCTATGCCAAGGGTGTGGAACTTTGGGTGGACGAAGAGAACGTCACGGCCCAGGTGGGCGATCCCAATGCCAAGGGCGCACCAGCCTGGAACGACGTCGAGAAGAACTGGGGAGCAGACGGCCTGGCCGGTTGGTCCACCGGTCCGTTGGACCTCACTGCTGTCGCCAACTGGACTCTGGGCGAGCACAAGATTCAGCTTAAGGAGACCGGTGGCGCCGGCGGCGACGTCAAGCTCTTCACCTACGTCATCTACCCCTTCTCCAAATCCGTGGCCCCGGTGAACGATACCTGCGACCAGCCGGTGCTGCTGGATCTGTCCGGGCCGACCACGGTTACTGGTACCACCGAAGACATCATGGGCAAGCTGAAGGCTACCGATGCTAACTCCGGGCCCTTCTGCGGCGGTGCGGGTGGTCCTGATGTGGTCTACGCATTCACTCTGGAGCAGTGGCGGCAGCTCACGGTTTCGGTGACCAGTGCGTTTACCCCCCGGTTCTACATCAAGAAGGGCACTTGTGCCGATGGCGAGATGGTTGCTTGCGGCACCGACAAGACAACGACCGGCGTCCTCCAACCGGGCACTTACTACCTTTTCGTCGACTCGGATGGCAATCTGCAGAAGGGTGATTTCTCCCTCACGGTGACCCCCACGCCCCCCGACTCGCCGGCCAACGATTCCTGTGCCGGGCCGGAGCAACTCAATTTCCAGAACAACGTGGCCCAGGTTTCGGGTATGACCCTCTTCTCCAATGATCTCTATTCTGCCGCCTGCGGCGGGGCCGGCGCCCCGGAGAATGTCTTTACGTTCACGGCCCCGGCTGGTCTTTCGTCGCTGGATATCTCGGTGGAGGCGGACTTTGACCCGGCCATCTACGTCGTCAAGGACAACTGCAATGGCAACCCGGTGGCCTGCATACCTGCAGACAGCTACCAGATGGGTTGGCCGGGATCAGGGGTCTATTTCGTCTTCCTCGATGGCAAGACCCCCAATGATCAGGGGCTCTATACGCTGACCATTACCCTCAATCAGTAGCAACACCCGAGGTGAGTACCATGAAGAGAATCTCTCTATTGTCAGGTCTGCTGGCGCTGCTATTGTCGCTCCCGGCGCAAGCCGCGGCCCCCGCCGCTCTGTCCTATCAGGGGTTCCTCACAGATTCTGTGGGCAACCCGGTGACCGGGACGTGGACTGTCACCTTCGGGCTCTACGCAGCCCCCAGCGGTGGCCAGGCGCTCTTCCAGGAATCCCTCGATGTGACCACCGACAAAGGGCTCTTCTCGGTCTACCTTGGGACGCCCGACAACCCGTTGCCCGTGGCCTCCTTCGAGACGGGGCAACTCTTTCTGGCCCTGACGGTGGAGACCGACGATGGCCCGGTGGCTCTGACGCCGCGGCAGCAGGTGGTCTCGGACCCTTATGCCCTCTATGCGCAGGACTCTGCGCAATTGGGCGGCGAAGAGTCCTCGGCGTACGTGCTGCTGCAGCAACTACCGGATCTCTGCATTACCCCCGAGGCGCTGCCGGACGTCCTGGCAGAACTGGGCATTA
>CALGBT010000560.1 GCA_937884235.1 uncultured Pseudomonadota bacterium | reverse complement strand
GACCTGCCGGGAGGGCACCGATACCCTCGCCGCCATGTCCTGTTTCAATCACGGATACCTGCTGGCCGGCATGCAGGGCAAGACTATGGAAGGTGAAGGCGCGCTTCTTGGCGCGTGTGAGAGGGGTTACCCGGTGGCCTGCGTTGCCCTGGCTACTTTGCAGCTGAAAGTGGCGGAGGCCGATGCGCGCGAGCGGGCTCGGCTGAATGTTCCATCGGTCCAGGACCACTGCCGAGTTGAGCAGGAGGCTGAGTCCTGCCTGGTGGTGGCCGACTGGTTTGATGCCACGGAGAATCCCACTGACGCCACCCATTACCGGGAGATTGGCATGCGGTATGCCAGGAAGGACTGCAAGGCCGGGGACGTCATTTCCTGCTTCCTTGGCAAGGACCGCAAGTCGCTCACGCCGAGAGTCCCGCCTCCGGTGGCAGAACCGCCGTCTCACTGAACGCTTCGCTTCACCTTCTCGCGAGAAGCGGGTGTAGCCGCCAATGGCGCCTCGCAGCGTGGGGCCAGGTCAAGAAATAGTTGCACCCTTTCGGTTCCTGCAGTGGTGTTCTTCAGGCCTTCCTGCAATGCCGTATTGCAGGGCATCTGCGGGGGATAGTCGTCTTCGTCAGTGGGAGAATCCGTGGGGGCTGGAGTTTTGGTCAGCTCCCTGTCAAACAGGCCCTGAAGCTCGGGGTCGACGGTGCGGTGCTCACTGCCTCCCGCAAGGGTTACAAGGCACCAGTGCCGGGTTTCCGGAGATAGCCGGTCAAGAAGCTCAATCGCCTCCCGGGACGCACCAGCGCTGGCGTAGCCCACTGCCGCATCGCACCAGAAACTCTCGTCATCGAGTTCAGTGGCCGCCTTGGCATGGGCCACCGCCCCATTGAGGAACTCAACTGCTCGGGGCGTATCTCCTACCGCCAGCCAGGCATCGAAGGCCGAAAGGAGAATCTGCAACTGCGCCGGCAGCAAAGAGTGTGCGGTAGCCTCGGTGATGGTCATCTTGACCAGGAGGTTCTTCTCCTTGTCGAGGAGTTGGGAACTGAGGGGGACAATCTCCAGAATGGGGGCTGCGCGCTCGCCAGACGGCAGTTTCTGCACCAAGCTCAGAGCAAGGCGCACTTGCTCCCCCGCCCGGGTCAGGTCCCCAGCCGTCGCCAGTGCCGCCGAAAGCTTGACGCGATAGCGTGGCTGGACGGATGCGGCAGGGCCGGTCAACTCGATGTCTGCGGCCTCATGCAGCAGGCTCAGGGCGTCGGGAGTTTCGTCGTCATCGGGGTCGGCGTCGGGCTCCGGAAGTTCCTCGACCACCGCCAGGAGTGCATCTATTCGGGCGCCGGCACCGGGAATGGAGCGGGCCGCATCCAAGGCTTCTTCGTACTGCTTGATGGACGCAAATCCCCAGGCAATATCGGCGAGGAACTCATCCCAACCCAACTCACGGGCCTCAACCGCAGCCCCGGTCAGTAACACGAAAGCAGCGTCCGGGTCAGCTTCGGAGCACTCGTCGAAGATGTCGAAGAGCAGCTCGAGGCGGTCCCGTTCATCCAGTGATGCGTACTGGTCGAGGCCATAGTCGCGCTGGCAGGGGTCCTCGAGGCTGAGGGTGAGCAGACTCTCTGCCAGATACTGGGCTGCAAGACAGTCGCCGCGACTGGCCATAGCAAAGGCGGCCGCCTCCAGCACCTGGTCTGCGCCGGCCTCGGCACCGACCACAGCCGCCACCTCGCCGACTCTCTGCAGGATTGACAGGGCCACAGAGTTTTCGTCGATGGTGGCGCACCAATCGAGTAACTCGTTGAGCATGTCTCCCAGCAACTCCGGCGGGATCTGCGGTGCGTCTTCCAGTGCGTCCAATACCGCCCAGACGTCTTGCAAGGCCTTCTCCGTTTCACCGACGGCGGTTCGCGCCCTGGCGAGGTTGAGCCTTGCCCAGATGGTTTCTGCGGGGTCGAAGATTGCGAGCATGTCCTCTTCTGCCGCGGCAATTACCACCGCGGCAGGCCCTGCCTGTCCAGACTCGGCCATGGCCACAGCGATTCTTGCGAGGAGCTC
>CALGBT010000559.1 GCA_937884235.1 uncultured Pseudomonadota bacterium | reverse complement strand
CCGGCCAGCACAATGCGCGCCGCAAAGCTCGCCGACGAAATCACATTGGCCCCCCGCGCCCCGAATTTCCTAAACAATGCAACGTGAGTGCCGAGCTCGAGCGGCACAGATACAGCCACGATAGCCTCATCAGCAGCCAGCACCGTCCGCCCTGGCCCCGTGAAGAAATCTTCCACCGCCACCAGGCGAGTGCCGCCGACGCTGGCAACCTCGATCTCCGCCCCATAGACCAGCAGTGGCGGAACACTGTCAGCAGCGGGTGATGCATTGCCCAGATTGCCCCCCAGCGTGCCCGCCCAGCGAATCTGCGGCGAACCGATCTGTGCAATAGCCTCGGCCAGCAGTGGCGCATGCTCCATTAGTAACGGGTGGCGCTCCAAGATCCGCAGGCGGGTGAAAGCGGAGATGCGCAATCGGCCTCCGGCCAGAACTGGCTCCGCTTCATCAACGGGCAGCCGAATCAGTGCCTCCGGAGAGTGCCGGCCGCTGCCAACCTGCAGGACCAGGTCCGTGCCGCCCGCCACAAACCGTCCCCTCTCGCCAAATTCGGCCTTGCGCTGCAAGGCCTCCTCTAGCGTCACCGGAAGTAAGAACTGCATCGCTTCGTCCCTTACCATAGCCACTCCATCTCCCTGAAACTCATCCCCGCCATCAGGGGCAACCATACGAGTCTACCTCCGTTCTGTGATTATCTCAAAGGATTGTGGGGCTGTTGCGAAGTCCGGCAATAGGCTGGTGGCTACTCAGAACTCCCGACACCCGTAAGCTGAGCACCGATGGTGGAGAACTTGATGCCGACGGAGGCCGCATCCGGTTCACCGTCATCGTCGGTATCGACGTCGTTCTGTACGAACATCTCGATAATGTTGGCGAACATCGCTTTGGAAACCGGCAGTCCGTCAAACATCTCGTCGGGCACCGCCTGAATCGACTCCAGCAGCTTGTCCTTGCGAATGGCTCCGCCCACCAGTCCAGCTGTGATGGTGGGTGGCTCTCCGGCGACAAACGAACCCTGGATCTGCGCCATGTTGGCGGTCACCGTAAGCAGCAGATCATCGGTTACGGGAATCGCCAGGCTGAAGAGCGAGTCGGGGCCCCCGGCCGTCAGCTTCCCGTTCTCCACCAGCGCTTCGTCAAAGGAGATAAGGGGAGCGCAGAAGGCAAGATCAAAGGATCCCGGGGCAACCAGGTAGTCGCAGACCTCGGTCTGGAAGTCACATTCTTCTTTGGGCACCACCGGGTCGCCCAGATACATATTAAGGGTAAAGGGAACCCCCTCGCCCTCATAGCCGACCAACTCCGCCAGCAACACCAGCTTGCCCTCGTCAAGGGCCTTGGCGAGCTCGCTGTTGGCATCGACGAAGTTGGCGATCTGACCAAGCAGGCCGGAGAGCTGGTTGTTGAGGCCAAGCTCGCAGTCACCGGCCGGCGCACAGGTATCGGGATCGTCATCGACGTCCATGGCCTCTCCCGGATGGCCACCCGCACCAATAGCCATGGTATCCAGCTTCTGGCCCAGGCCAAAGACCATCTCCTCCAGACAGACAATGTCGTGGCAGTTACCATCAGAGCCGCAGTCCTCCCCCGCCGGGCACTCGCCGCAAAGGCCGCCACAGCCATTGGGACCGCATTTGTTCTGGCCACATTCCGGGAGGCATTCACAGTTGCCGGCGTTGCATTGCTCACCGTCGAGGCAGGACCCGCAGTCGCAATCTTCCACCTGGCCGCACTCAATGGCCACACACTTCTCGAGACAGAGGTCAGGGGCCTCACAGACCCCTTCCCCCGTGCAGGTTTCGTCGGCTCCGCACTGCCCGCAGGCGCAGCCGTCGACGGTGCCACAGACAACGTCACCGCAAGTCGCGACACAGGGGTCCTCCACGCAGTTGTGCTCGGCGTTGCAGACCATTCCTGGGTCGCATGCTCCACAGTCACAGCCTTCCACCTCGCCGCACTTCCCCCCGCCACACGCCTTCTGGTAGTTCCATGCCACCTCGTCCACACATTGCCCTTCCGCACAGATGTTGCCGACGCCGCACTGGCCACAGTCACATTCCCCCATGGTGCCGCAGACCCCTTCAACACAAGCCCCGAGGCAAGATTCTTCCTCGCTCTCGCTCCCGCATCCAAACGCCAACAGCGCCAAACCCATAACCAACCAGCCCATTCTTCTCATGAATTCCTCCCTGTTTTTCGGAGTGCACGAAATCCCTCGCGTACCCGCACGTATGTTGATATGACGCCGCAGCCAACCAGTTTGGCAAAACCGCCGTTCGTAAATCGCAGCACGCAGTGCCACGCATCCGCGTTTGGGTTTACTCCCCGGCGGTGGTAGAATCTGTCGATTCAGCGATTGGCTCAGCTTGGGGATGGGAAGATGGGTGCGGCAGAGGACTACCGCCTGTATGTGCGTATGGTCTACCGGGTCTGCCTGGGGATCCTGCACGACGAAGCAGAAGCGGAAGACGCTGCCCAGGATACCTTTGTGCGCTACCTCAAGGGCGCCTTCAAAGGGCAGAGCAGGCTCTCCACCTACCTCTATACCATCGCCACCCGAGTTTGCCTGGACCGTCTCCGCAAGTTGCGCCGGGACGATCTCTTCCGGGAACGCTGGCAGCAGATGCAGGAAACCTCGGGAAACTCCGAGACCCAGTCCGATAAGCTGGTATTGGCAGCCCAATTGCTGGCGGACGACCAGATGGACCCAGACGACATTCACATTGCGGTCTGCTACCACGTCCATGGCATGACCGAGGCAGAAATTGCCAAGGTGACCGGTTTCAAACGTCGTACTGTCGGGTATCGCCTCGCTCGTTTCAAGGAGCGGGCAAAAACCCGTGCGGGGGAAACATCATGAAGGACCCAATGGACACGCTCTGGCAGGACGGCCATCCGTCTGCCCCACAGCTTGACGGGTACGGCCTGGGAGAGTTCGACGGCGCGGTCGAGCAGCAACTGGCCGCTCACGTCGCCGCATGTCCAGCTTGTGCCAGGCGACTCGAAGCAATGCTGAACTTCAGCGCCCCCGCTGCGGAGGCCCGCATTCTGGCGACAGTCCAGGAAGAACTGCTCAGGCGGCAAGCCCGTCGGCGTTCCGCATTCGGCATTTCTGCCGCACTGGCCGCGGTGATTGCCCTGGCCCTCCTGGTGGGACCGCAAGTCCTGGATTTGACCGGGGACTCCACGCCGGACACGACCCCTCGCCCTCTCCCCTCAGCAGTCCGACTGAAAGGGGCCCCGGTGAACCTACTGCTCTATCAACTGCGGCCCGACGGACCTCACCTCCTACAACCATCCCTCTCCCTCGAGCTCGGCGCCCGACTGCAGGCCGCAGTAACCGTTGCCGCCCCTGGGCACGTTGCCCTCTATGATGTGATGTCTGATCACGTGGCCCTGCTGGCAGCAAATCCACAAAGCACTGTCCAGGGTGTTCGACCGGGTTCGGAATGGCCACTTGAGCCGGCTTTCGAACTGGTCTCCGTGGAAGAGGGAGAACGACTGGTGCTGCTCTTCTGTCCGCAGAAGTTCGCCCCTACCGATGCCCCTACTACACCCGCGGCATTCGCCACCTGGATGCCGGTCAGTGGATGCTTGCGTGCGAACAGGCTCTTCAGGCCCGAGACCGGGGAGGCGGTTCGTTGAGATTCCGCCCCGCCATCCTTCTGCTCACCGGCCTGCTCTGCTGCCTGGCCTCCACGCTGTGCCACGCCCAGCGGCGGCTGGCAGTGCTGGTGGGGAGCAATCACGGCCTCTCCACCGATGGCTCGGAACTCAAGTATGCCGAGGACGACGCTCGGGAACTGAAGGAGGTCCTGATCACCGTCGGTGCCTTTGCTCCCGAAGATGTGTTGGTCATCGCCGGCCAAGACAGCACCGCGGTGGCTGAGGCCTTGCGCCAGGCGCAAGAGAAACTGGCGGCGGACGGCGGAGAGGGGATGTTTCTCTTCTTCTACTCTGGCCATGCCGGCCCTGACGGTCTCCATCCAGAGGGGACAATCGTGGACGGGGCCACTTTGCGGCAACAAATTGAGAAGATGCCGGCTCGCGTCCGCATCGGCATCATCGACGGCTGCCACGCCGGTGCCATCGTGCGTGGCAAGGGAACCCGGTCCATTGCCCCCTTCCTGGCTCAAGAACCGTTGGCGAGTGGTGCTGCAGGTACCGCCTGGCTACTCTCCGCAGGACACGCCGAACAGGCTCAGGAAACCGACGAATACAGACACTCCGTCTTCTCCTTCTGGCTGCTCTCCGCCCTCAAGGGGGCGGCCGACACATCTGGCGATGGCCTGGTCACCCTGGCCGAGGTGTGGGACTACGTGCGCAACGGGACGGTGCTGACCAGCACCCGTACCGGCATGCCCCAACGGCCCGTCTGGGACATCAATCTCACCGGGACCAGGGACGTGTCGCTCACAAGTCTCCATTTGCAGGGTGCTATCAGTACCTCCCTGGAGTTGGCGGCCTGGGGTGACTACTTCATCTTCACTCGGTCGGGCCGGTTGGTTGCCGAGGTGCACGCACTCCTTCCCGGGCACTGGGTTGCCCTCGCCCCCGGCCACTATCTGGTGCGGTTGCTGCGCGCCGAGGACGAATTGCTCGAGGCCGAGGTGGAGGTCTTGCGAAACTCTCGCACCGTTCTCTCACCCGAGTCCATGACCGCCATTTCCTACCCCCGTCTCGCCCGCGCCAAAGGACATTCCAACCTGACCCGACATCTCCCCCTCGTGATGTTGCATTGTCACCGCGCAACCCTCGGGGGATTCGGCCCGCACCTGGGTGGCGGCGGTGCGTGGGCCTTTCTGCTTGACCGCTGGTGGGTGACCCCCCGCCTGCTGGCCGGTGCCTCCTCGCTGAAATTGGATGATCTCAAGGTCAGCATGGTGGAGATGGAGCTAGCCGCCACTCTAGGCTATGGCTGGGACCTGCGGTGGCTGGTGGTTCGCCCGCAACTCACGGCCGGCACCATCCTGTCGCATCAGAAAGTGAGCCGAGATGTCGGCGAGTCGTTCTCAAGAACCGCCCTGGGGGGACTGCTGGGCATCGGCGCCGGGCTCACATTTACGCCCTTCACCGGGCCGGCGGTCATAAATCTCGATCTCGATGGCTTTGTGCACGGATTTCGCTATCAGCAGTCCGGCGGCGGGACGACCATTTCGTGGTCGCACTCCGTCCGACTCATTCTGGGGTTTGGCTATGTACTTTAGAAGAAGCTGGAGAGTCCTGGCTTTATGCATGCTTTGGGCGTTCTCCCCCTCGGGGTGCGATGCTCTGGTAGATGGCGATTCCTTCAAGGACTCTCGGCCCCGGGAGGCGGATAGCAATTTCCACTCC
>CALGBT010000558.1 GCA_937884235.1 uncultured Pseudomonadota bacterium | reverse complement strand
CGTTGCGGGACGACCTTGAGGAGATCATGCGGGAGGCCCGCAAGCGGGGCCACATTTCGGCGCTCCATTCCAACGGCATCAAGCTGGGCGATGAGGACTACACCCGGCGCCTGGTGGAAGCAGGCCTGGATGAGGTGCACCTGCAATTTGACGGCTTCAGCGACGAGCATGACCTCGAGATTCGTGGTCAGAAGATGAACGAGAACAAGGCCCGCACCTTGGCCGCTCTGGAGAAGTACAATGTGGCCACGGACCTGGTGGTGACTGTTGCTCAGGGCTCCAACGAAGATGAGATGATGAAGGTCCTCGACTATGCCGGGGAGCACCACTTCGTCAAGGAGGTCTTCTTCCTGGGGTGCCGGCGGCTGGGCCGCGCCACCGAGGATTTTGCCGACCAATGTCTGGTTCCCGACGAAGTCCTTGAGATCCTCGTAGAGAAGTCAAAGGGCAAGGTCTTGCGCGATGACGTACGCCGCTTCCAGAAGCTCTACTTTGCGCTTCTGGCCGTCTTCCGGGTGCGCAAGTGCTTCTACATCCACCACTTCCTGCTGACCCGACGCCGCGGCACGTGGCGTTCGGTGGCTGAAGAGATGGACCTGACCTACCTGGAGAAGCGCCTCGACCGCTTCCCGGCCCTGCTGCGCAAGGGGCGGCTGCGGGCGGCGCTCTACCTGGGTTTCCACGCCGGCATCTCCGTGCTCAAGAAGGGCTCTGTGAGCCTGCTGCTGGACGGTGCGCTGCTCTCTTTGATGCTAGCTCTGGGCTTCGACCTCTCCCGCATCAAGCGGCGGCCGATTCTGCTGGGCTTCATCACCGCCTGCGACCCCTGGATCTTTGATGATGAAGTCTCGGCGAACTGCGGGAAAGGCGAAATCTCCACAGATATTGGCAGGCAGGACTCGGGAGCCGAGGCCAACGTTGCTCGCGAGCGCCTGCACCGCAAGACGGACCGCGAGGCTTCGTCATGAAATCGATGAACAATCCGGAGTTCGGGCGCCGGCAGTTTCGTGCTCCGTCAGACCGTTATCCGACCTGGAGACTAATGGTTCTTGCCAGTGTCGATTGCCCCCACTATGATTGGTGATGCTATGCGTATCTGTCTCGTAAATCCCCCCAAAATTCACCAGGTATGGGCCGGTGTGCCCGACATTTTCAACGGACCAGATGCCTATCTTTTCCCACCCATGGGAATCATGTATCTGGCGGGTCACCTGAAAGCTCACACCAAGCACGAAGTCGTGCAGTTTGACGCCGTTGAGCGAGGTTGGACCGCAAAAGAAACCGCCCGCGAGATTGCTGCTATCGGGCCTGACGTATTGGGCGTTACGGCCAACAGCCACAATCTCATCAACGTTCGAGAGGTCATTGAAGGGACGCGGCTGCTGATGCCGGACATCTTCGTCGTCATTGGTGGCTCACACGTCACCTCATTCCCAGAAGAA
>CALGBT010000557.1 GCA_937884235.1 uncultured Pseudomonadota bacterium | reverse complement strand
CATGACCTCGCCCTGGCAGGCAAAGGAAACATGGGGCTTTTCCGGGAAGTGTGCAGCGGCGGCACCACTTTCGTGCGAACCAATCATGTTGACGGGATTTCTGTTTCGCCTCACGGCAACGGAATGCGGCTAACTGTTCCAACCGAGAGCGGCTGCGAAGTACTGCAGGCCGATATGGTGGTGCTGGCCACCGCCATCCGTCCGGGGAAGGACACGGCGGCGCTGGCTGAGCTCTTTGGCGTTCCCCTTGACGGTAACGGCTTTATCAAGGAAGAGCATGGTCGCCTCGGCCCCGTGAGTACTCCCATTGAGGGGGTCTATGTCGCCGGGTGTATGCAAGGTCCCAAGGACATTGCCGCGGCGACAACTCAGGGAGCGGCTGCTGCCGCCAAAATACTGGGGCGGCTGGTGCCGGGAAGCAAGGTGGAGTTGGAGACCATGGTTGCATGGTCCACTGATGACGCTTGCGGTGGCTGCAAGTCATGCCTCGCAGTCTGTCCGTACGGGGCACTTGCCTATCTGGAAGTGGAGAAGATCGTGGCGGTGAATGAGGCGCTTTGCCGGGGGTGTGGCACCTGCGTTCCTGCCTGCGGCAGCGGCGCGATGCAGAGCCGACATTTTACCACTGCGCAGGTCTTTGCGGAGATCGAGGGGGTGTTGCGATGATACCATTTCAACCCAAGGTAGTGGGTTTCCTGTGCAACTGGTGTTCCTATGCGGGAGCCGATTCGGCTGGTGCGCGGAAGCTGGAAGTTGCACCGGAGTTCTCAGTAATAAGAATGATGTGCAGTGGTCGAGTTGAGCCCCAGATGGTGCTGAAGGCATTTTCGGAGGGGGCTGATTCGGTGGCCATTTTCGGGTGCCATTTTGGTGATTGCCATTATCAGGAAGGCAACCACTCAGCTTTCATCCGTTACCAATTGATGCGGAAGATGCTGGGGGAATTGGGCATTGAGCCGGAGCGTTTGCGCCTGGAATGGATTTCGGCAACGGAGGGTGTCAAGTTTGCGGCGGTGGTCAAGGAGATAGTGGAGAGCACGCGGCAGTTGGGCCCGCTACAAACGGCCCGAGTTCAGGAGTTCTCCGAGAGAGCGGCGGGAGGTGAGCGATGAGTAAGCCTAAGGTTGCGTTTTATTGGTGTGCCAGCTGCGGCGGGTGCGAGGAGGCGATCCTCGACTTGAATGAGGGGATCCTGGATGTAGTCGCGGCAGTGGATATTGTCTTTTGGCCGGTGGCCATTGACACTAAATATGCCGACATCGAGGCTATGCCCGACGGGTCCATCGACGTCTGTTTCATCAACGGTGCCATTCGCATGGATGACCAGGAACATGCGGTGAAGCTCTTGCGGCGGAAGTCAAAGGCGGTCATTGCTTTTGGCAGTTGTGCTCATCTGGGGGGAATTCCGGGGTTGTCGAATCTTACTGATCGCGTGGCAACGCTTAGTCGGGCCTATCTCGAGGTACCCTCGCTTGATAATCCGAACGGTGTGGTTCCGCAGAAGGTCACAGAGGTTGATGGAGGAGAGTTGACGCTCCCCGGATTCTGGAACCGAGTCCTGCGCCTTGACGAAGTGATTGCCGTTGACTACTACCTGCCTGGATGCCCACCTCAGCCGGACACCATCAGTGCTGCTGTTCAGGCAATCCTTACTGGGGATCTGCCGCCAGCCGGGACGGTGCTTTCGCCGGGCCGCAACATGTGCCATGAGTGTTCACGCCAGGCGAGCAAGCCGGAGAAACTGAAGATTGCGGAGATCAAGCGGATCCATCAGGTGCTGGTGGATCCCGACGAGTGTTTTCTGGCGAAGGGAGTTGTTTGCCTGGGGCTGGCGACGCGCTCCGGATGTGGCGAGAAGTGTATGTCAGCTAACATGCCTTGCCGCGGGTGCTACGGACCCACCGACGGCATCGTCGATCAGGGGGCGGCCTTCCTTTCGGCCTTCGCGGCGCTTTTGGGACCGGGCGACCGGCCCGACCTGGGCGAAGTGGTAGCTTCTTTCGACGATATTGCAGGAACTGTTTACCGTTTCTCTCTCCCTGCCTCGCTTGCTCATCGGGGGAATCTGATGAAGAACAAAGGAGAGCCCACGCCATGAAGAAAGTGACTATTGACCCAATTACCAGACTGGAAGGACACGGCAAGATTGAGATCATCTTGAACGATGATGGCAACGTTCACCACGCCTATCTGCAGGTTCCTGAGTTGCGGGGATTTGAGAAGTTCTGTGAGGGCCGACCCGCAGAAGAAATGGCTCGCATCACACCACGTATTTGTGGTGTTTGCCCATCGGCCCATCACCTGGTATCGGCCAAGGCCTTGGACGATCTTTTTGATGTTGAGCCAACCACCACGGCAAAGCTTATCCGAGAATTGCTTTACAGTGCTTTCATGGTGGAGGATCACACGCTCCATTTCTTCTTCCTGGGGGGGCCGGACTTCGTGGTGGGGCCGGATGCGGATCCTGCTGAGCGAAATATTCTGGGCGTGCTGGCCCGGGTCGGAATGGAGATCGGCGGGCAGGTCATTGGCATGCGTCGACGGACCCGCCAGATCATCAATACCCTGGGCGGCAAGGCGGTACATCCTGTATGTGGCCTACCTGGTGGCGTGTCGAAGGGTGTAAGCCCGCAGGACCGGGATGAATTCATCGCCATCGGCAAAGACGCGGTGGAGTTTGCTGAGTTTGCTCTGGGAGTGTTCGAGAAGCTGGTGCTGGGTAACCCGGCCTATGTCGATTTGATTACCGGGCCCGTCTACCAGCACCAGACCTACTACATGGGTCTGGTGGACGAGAATGACAAGGTGAATTTCTACGATGGCCAGGTGAAGGTGGTGACGCCCACCGGCGAGCCCTTTGCGCAATTCGCGGGCAGAGATTACCTGGAGCATATTGCTGAGCACGTTGAACCCTGGACCTATACGAAGTTCCCGTTCCTCAAGGCTGTGGGCTGGAACGGATTCACGGACGGGGCTGATAGCGGGATTTACGCGGTGGCACCGCTGGCGCGGCTCAACGTTGCTTCCGGGATGGCGACGCCACGCGCCCAGGCTCGTTACGAGCAGATGTTCGAAGTGTTGGGCGGGCGTCCGTCGGGGCACACCCTGGCCTTCCATTGGGCGCGGTTGGTGGAAGCGCTCTATGCCGCCGAACGCCTGCTGGAGTTGGCACAGCATCCGGAGATTACGAACCCGCACATTCGCAACCTGCCGGGACCTTGCAAAGGCGATGGTATCGGGGTCATTGAGGCCCCTCGAGGCACACTGATCCATCACTATCAGGCTGATGACCGGGGTTTGATTACTGGCGTCAACCTGATTGTGGCGACCCAGAACAATCTTGGAAGAATCAGTCTATCCGTGGGGCAAGCGGCGAAGTCACTGATCACCGCTGGCACCATGGATCAGGGTCGCTTGAACATGGTGGAGATGGCCTTTCGTGCCTACGACCCCTGTATGGCCTGTGCCACCCATTCGCTACCAGGGGAGTTGCCTCTTGAGCTCACTATCCGGGATGCGGACGGAACGGTGAAAGAGCGTATGCGCAGGGGGCTGTAGGATTGTGAACAACGACACCACCCTACCCTGCCTGGTCCTTGGTCTAGGCAACGATATCGCTGGTGACGATGCGGTTGGGCTGCAGGTAGTGCGCGAGTATTCCCGGCGTGTCGCCAAGGGCTCTGCGCCGCATGCCGAGACGGCCCTCAGCTCCGAGAGCTATCTGTCGGTGCTGAACCACATCTTCGATTATGGCAAGGTTGTGGTTGTTGATGCGGTGCAGGTTGGCGAGGATGATGTGGGCAGGGTGTTCCGGTATGGCTTGGACGACGCCCCTGCACAGACGAGCCGTCTGGCTCACCAGTGTGGTCTGGCGACGATTCTCGCCCTCGCTCGCCGGGCAATGAAAGCGCAGGGAGCAGAAGTGCTGGTAGTGGGTATAGGAGTTCCGGCCCTCGACCATGTTCAGCTGGCGGAAGGGCTAGGAAAGCAAGTCACGGCGGCGATTGAACCGGCCATCGCAGCAGTCGCTGGGATGGTGGGTGGCGCCGGAGAAGTTTCTTCTGGCGACGGGGCAGGAAGTACTCGAGAAGTTGGTGAGGTGGCAATATGGGCCACGGTTTCTACATAGCGTAGTTCAGGGAGGAGGAGTAAGCCATGAGTACAGAGACTTTAGATTGCAGAGGGCTGCGTTGTCCGCAGCCGATTTTGAAGATTGCTGCCAAGGCCGCGGGGATGAAGCCCGGTGACATTTTGGAGGTGCTGGGTGATTGCTCCACCTTCGAGGCGGATGCCAGAACGTGGTGTTCGCGCACCGGGCGGACATTGCTCTCTGTGACCCCGGAGGGCAGCGCGCAGAAGGCTCAGATACGGTTTTAGATTGTGTTTGATTCTAGAACTGCAGATTGTCCCTAAGAGAATCAGTTCACGTTGAGAGTGTTCAAGGCTGACCGCATGTCTCCTGCAGTACTGACGAGGAGAGCTGCGTCCTGCTGGGTAGTTGCCGCGTTCTGAGCGATGGAACGGGCAGCGTCGGCAACACCGGAGATACTTTGCGCGATTTCTGCGCTGCCACGGGCCGCCTCAGAGATACTCCTGGACATTTCGTTGGCAGTTGCCGTCTGTTCCTCGACCGCGGACGCAATAATGCTCTGAGTGTCGCTGATCTGGATGACGATATTGCGAATGCGACCGATGGCATCAACCGCGCCATCAGAGTGGGACTGAATCTTGCGAATCTGCTTACCGATATTGTCGGTAGCCTGAGCGGTCTCGCGTGCGAGTTCCTTAATTTCGTTGGCGACAACCGCAAAGCCCTTACCGGCTTCTCCGACGCGGGCAGCTTCGATGGTTGCGTTAAGCGCCAGGAGATTGGTTTGCTCCGCAATTGACGTAATCAGGTCGGTGACCTGACCGATTTCAGCACTGCTGATGCCCAGCTGGCCGATGGAGTCGTTGGTTGCCTCGGCCACTTGCACGGCGGTAGCTGCGACCTTGGCTGCCTCGGCCACCTGCGAAGAGATTTCCATGATGCTGACAGACATCTGTTCGGTGCCGGTTGCGACGGCCATGGCGTTGCGGCTGACTTCGTCGGCTGCGGAGGCCACCACTTTGACTTCGCTGTGGGTTTCGTCTGCACTGGCCCCCAGCTGATTGGACGTATCGGTGAGCCCCTCAGCGGCGGCCAGCAAGGCATCGGCTGTCATTTCCAGGGCTACGGAGACCCCCTGCACTTTCTCGACGAAGCCGTTGACGAAGGTTGCCAGCTCCGAGAGGTCCGCCTGCTTGAGCGCGCCGACTCTGGAGGCGAGGTGACCGTGGGTCATCTCTGAGAGCACGGATTTCATGCTCAGGAGATCTTCGGCATAGTTCCGCGTCAGGTCGGCAATGGCCAACTGCGTCTGCGATGCCGAGTTGGTGGTGCCTCTGGCCTCCGCGGCAACGACCGCGGTCCGTACCTCCTCCTCAACGTGGCGTTGCACTTCGGCGGCCACCCGTTGGCGGGCGTAGACGGCACTCCAAAGGGCAAGGACGAAGCCAGTTCCTGCAACCGCCCCTACGCCGACCCAGGATTGGGCCCAGAGAAAAGGAATCCCAGCTGCCCCAACCACCAGGGGTGGTGCCCAAAGTCCAATGTTTGCCAGCAAGTCGTTTCCGCTCCGCTCCATAGCTCCCTCCAATTTCCATTTGGTGCACCGTAGTGCAGCCTCAAAGTCACACGTCCTTGATTCAAGCAACCATACTCCGCCGCCGGAAGTCCCTGCGGCTAGAGCGATAACGCAACTGCTATTTGCGAGGCCATCTTGTCCAATGGCACCACTCGTTGGGCAAGCCCTGCCCGAAAGACATTTCCAGGCATGCCCCAGACAACGCTGCTCGCCGCGTCCTGGACAATAATCCTTCCACCGAGGCGATAGAGACGCTTACACCCCGAAACTCCATCACTGCCCATGCCAGTGAGGATAACAGTCAAAGAAGCAGCACCATAGACTGCCGCTACCGAGTCCAGGAGGACATCGACGGCGGGTCTGCAGGAATTGACGGGGGGGCCATCAAGAACCCTGGCGATGACCTCGTCGCCGGCGCGCTCCACCGTCATGTGCCGGTCGCCGCGGGCGATGACTGCCAACCCCGGTCGCATTTGCAGCCCATCGTAGGCCTCCAAAACCTGGATCTGCGACCGTGAATCAAGGCGCTCGGCAAGTACCTTCGTAAAGACGGCCGGCATGTGCTGCACGATGACGATGGGAACAGGAAAATCGGCTGGCAGACGCGTAATCAAAACATCGAGGGCAGCCGGCCCGCCAGTAGAGACGCCGATGGCAACGACCCGGGGTCGAGTGCGAAGGAACGGCGCTTGCTCTTGCGAAAGCGGAGTTGCCTTCCGGGCGGGGACGACGCCTCCAGTCAGGTGGTTGAGATGGTGCATGCGGATCTTTGGCACCAGTGCCTTGCGAATCGTGTCAATGGTATCTGTAGTGGAGAGGCCTCCGGAGGGTTTCCCGACAAAATCGCTGGCCCCCTTGGAGAGGGCCTCGACGGTGACGGCGGCCCCTTCCTGCGTAACAGAACTGAACATGATAATGGGCAGCGTGGAATCGATCTTGCGCAACTCGACGAGGGTCTCGAGGCCGTTGATGCCCGGCATGATGACATCGAGGAGGACGATGTCTGGCCGGTCATGTTTGACGATCTCGATGGCTTCAGCGCCGCCTTTGGCAGCACCCATTACCCGCATGTCCGCTTCCCTTTCCAGGATCAGCGAGAGAGTCTTGCGGACGATAACGGAGTCGTCGACCACGAGAATGCGAATCTCGCCTGCCGGGGGTGACCAGGATGGACTCACTTGATTCCACCTGGCTCGATGTTGAGAAGGGCGTCTACCTGCAGAACATGGAGCAATCTTCCTTCGAGTTTGTAGACTCCTTCGAGCATGTTGCGAACGTGGGTGTCGAGGGACTCTGGGGGGCGCTCAAAGTCGGCGTCGTCGAGGTCGAGAACGTCGTCGATGGAATCCACCAGAAAACTGACATTGCCGCCCTCGGCGGAAACGACGATGTTCATGGGTTCTTCTGTTGGTGGAAGGTCTGGCAGGCCCAGACGTCGACGGAGGTCGATGGCGGTAACAATTTGTCCTCTGAGATTGATGAGGCCAGAGACCTCTGCTGCGGCCAGCGGCACCGGAGTCATTTCCCGGTGGCGTAGGACTTCCCGCACCCGACTGACGTCGATGCCGCAGAAGAGCCGCGCCAGCTTGAACGTACATAATTGACGTGAATTAGCCATGTTGCCCTACCCCCGGCAGTGCTTGCGGACCGACGATGGCGAGATGTGAATCGGCCAATTGGACAAGGGCCTCCGGGTCGAGCATCTCGGTGGCGCGGCCAAGGACGATGCGAGTTCCCAGCACGCCGCGCCTGGAAGGACCGGCAGGTGGTTCAACGGTACACTCGGTAATGTCCAGGATACGACCGACGACCAGACCGACGAGGACGTCGCCAAACTCGTGAACAACTACCGGGATCAGGTCGTCGCGGCCACGGGGGTAATCCTGCCGGTTGCCATCGAGGAGGGAGAGGACGTTGACCAGCGGGAGAATCTTGCCGCGGTATTGAATCACGTCGCGCTTGCCGGTGTGCTCAATACTGGTAGCGGGGAGCAATTCGAGTCTCCCCACACTGTCAACTGGCAGAGCCATACGAGCGCCATCGGGAGTTTCAAAGAGCAGTAGGGCCTCGGTCTCGACGTGGGCGACGGTGGTTTCCGAGAGAACCTTGAAGATGGGCTTGTCGAGAATATCGGTCAGTACGCGGGCGCGTTGGGCTACCTGTAGGATATCGAGGATGAGAGCCGGCTTGCCATCATCCATGATGGTGGCACCGGCGAAGCATCCCTGGCCGCGCAGGAGGGTCCCGATGGGCTTCACCACGATCTCCTGCGTGTCGTGAATAGCTTCCACTACCAGACCAAATTGGTGCTCATCGAGGGACAGCACGACGATGTGCAGCGGACCGTCGCCTGGTGCCGGAAGATCGGACGCCTTGGGAGAGCTGAGCAGACCCAATTCGCGGGAGAGGTAGAGGAGGGGCAACAATCGCCCTCGCAATCGGTAGACGGGGGTATCGTAGATGCGCTCAACGCTCTCCACGGCATCCTTCCCTTGCAAACAAACAACCTCTTGGAGGTTTATCTGGGGAATGGCGTATTTTTGTGTCCCGCAAGAGACCACCAGGGCGGGAATGATTGCGAGAGTCAGAGGAACCTTGATGTGAACGGTGGTGCCCTGGCCAAGGACCGTTTTTACATCGACAGAGCCGCGAATGCCTGCGAGGCTGGAGCGGACTACGTCCATGCCCATGCCGCGGCCGGAGACGTTAGAGACTTGCTCGGCGGTGGAGAGGCCCGTTTCGAAGATCAGATTAAGAGTCTCACTCTCGCTGAGTGCTCCTGCCTGTTCCGGAGTAATGATTCCCCGGGTGACTGCTTTGTTCCGGAGCTTTTCCAGGTCGATGCCCCGTCCGTCATCTTCGATCTCAATGTTGACGTGCCCGCTGGCGTGGTAGGCACTCATGCGTACCCTGCCCTCAGCGGGCTTCCCAGCTTGGAGGCGCGCGGCGGCGGTCTCTATGCCATGGTCAACACAGTTGCGCACGAGATGGGTGAGGGGTGCGCTAATGCCCTCAATGAGACTCTTGTCAAGTTCGGTATCCTCGCCCTCAAGGTTGAGTATGACGCTCTTCTGGCAGGCCACTGCGAGGTCGCGCACGACGCGCGGGAACTTACTGAAGATGGTGCGGATGGGCTGCATCCGGGTCTGCATGATGGCCTGCTGTAGCTCCCGGGTGATGAGGTCGAGCTGCTGGAAGGAAGCCATGCGGGTACGATCGTGGAGTTGCGCCCCGTACTGCATTACCTGATTACGTGCCAGAACCAACTCCCCGACCAGACTCATCAGGGCATCAAGGAGCGAGACGGAAACGCGAATTGTCCCTGCAGACCGCCTGACGGTGTTCTCCTGCTGCGCGGCGCTGGGCTTACTATCTTTCTGAGGTAGCCCGGGGGACGGCGGTGATGAAGCTACTGGTGGTGTGGGTGGTGGTTCCGGGGCGTGAGACTCAGTTGGCTGAACTTCCAGTAGTGAGGGTTCCTCAGTCAACTCCCGTTCGGCCGGTTCCCAGTTGACGGCGGGGGCATCTTGTGATGCTGAGCGCAGCCCACTTAGCATCGCCATAAGATCGGGAAAGTCGTTTTCTCCGTCGGCGCCAGTGGCCTCGACCTGGTCCAGCATTTCCCGGATGGCATCGACCATGGCGAGGAGTGGGCTGATGATATTCTGGCCAATGGCCAGTTTGCCCTCGGTGACATCGCTAAGGAGGCTTTCCCCCGCGTGAGCGAGGTTCTCCAACTTCGAAAATGCGAAGAAGCCGGCA
>CALGBT010000556.1 GCA_937884235.1 uncultured Pseudomonadota bacterium | reverse complement strand
ACCGGCAACGGGTCCCTTGTATCGCCAGGATACGGAGAAACTTCCGGTGCTGGATGCCCCGGTGCCAGAGGAGCGGGAGGCTCCACCAGACCAGACGCCTCGCCGGATCCTTGGTATGCAGCGCAGTAGCTCCAGTCGTTCGCTGGCGCCTTCTCCACGCTTTTCGCAGATCGTTTCCTGGCTGGTTGTTCTCTGCATTGTGATGGGTGGAGTGATGTTGCTGCTCAATCTGCTGGATGCTGGCGTGACCTTTGACACTGGTGGTAGCGGTGACACTCTCTCCATTTCGGCCCCCCGCCAGGATCCTGCCCAGCAGGTTGTCAAGCCACCGCAGAAGAAGAAGAATGACGAGGATTCATCCCTTGGGGATTTGCCCGTGGATGAAGCCCCGGACGTTGCCCAGGAGAAGTACTCCGAGGCCGAAGCAGCCAGGGCTGCTGGAGACCTACAGACTGCCTTGGCGATCCTCCTGGAGGTAGGTGCCAGATATCCGGAGTTTCAGCCCACCGGTAACAGTACCGTGCCAGAACAGGTAAGCAAGCTTGAGCGGGCCATAGCCTACGCGGGGATTCTCAGTTGGGGGAATCAGGTGCTGGCTGACGAAACTTCGGATGCGATACGACTACAACATCTGCTTAGTGAGTTGACTGCTATACCTGCCACCGAACGGGAGTTCGGGGAGGTGGCCATAGAGTTGGCCGATCAAACCCGCCAGCGGCTGCGAGAGGTCATGGCTGGGGACAGCCATCCGCAACCGAAAGCCGATGAAGTGCAGCCACCGGACCCCGCCGAAGTCGTTGATATTGTCGAGGCCGCGGATGTGCCTGAAGCCTTGCCGGAGGAGAATTCGCCGGCGGTTGAGGAGGCCCTTGCCACCGCCCGCCAACGGGCCGACGAACTCTATCAAGGCCGGGCTTTTGGCAGTGCCGCCAGCCGACTCAAGGAGGCGGCAGAGACCCTGCCGACCGGGGACGAGAGAAGCGAGTTGGAAGAGCGGGCCGCCACTCTGATTGCTTTTGAGGAGAGCTTCAGCGAGGCTCGGCGGCTGGCGCGCAAGCAAGGGGAACCGTTGCTTCGGGCCGAAGCTCTGGAGCGGGCGTTGGGGTTGGATGGGAAGCTGGCCGGCAAGTATGCGCGCGAGTTGCGGACTGAACTGGCCGTGGTTCTGGTTGAGGAGGCGAAGAAGGATTTTGAGAGGGAGCAGTACGAAGCGGCCCGGCAGTATCTCGACCGGGCCCGGAAGCATGACCGCTCTGGCCGGGAAGTCTCCCAGCTAAGCACCCTCTTCGCCTTCCGGGGGTCTTCCCTGGTGCGCGCGGCCAAGGCCGCGCCAGACGCGACGCAGCGGCGTCGTTTGTTGGGGCAGGCCCGATTGCTGGCCACCCCCGGCAGCACCCTCGACAAAGAAGTTACTATTCTCCTGGATGAACTGGGTGGAGAAGCCCGGTGAAACTAGCGCTGGTTGTACCTGGCTCCCGTGCTGCAGTTGAAAATGCCAGATATCGAGAGCTCTTCCCGCAGTTGCTGCCAATGAGCGTGGCCTATCTCGCCGCGGTCCTGGAGCAGGACGGACATGAAACGGTAATCATCGACCAGGTGCCGGCTCGATTGGACAATCCGGGGCTCGTTCGCCGCCTGTTGGAAGAGCGGCCCGACGCCGTGGGAGTAAGTCTCCTGACCACCACTGTAGAGCACGCCCTGGAGATGATTTCGCTGCTGCGGCAGGAGGCTCCGGAACTGCCGATAATCGCAGGTAACCAGCACGCTTCGATGTTTGCTGACGATCTGCTGACTCATCGGGCTGCCGACTACGTGGTGCGAGGCGAAGGTGAGGTGACCATTGTCGAGCTTGCCCGTGCCCTGCAGGATGGCACGGGGGTCGAGGGAATCCTCGGTCTGAGCTTCCGCCGGGGTGACGAGAACATGCACAACCCCGACCGACCCATAGTGACTGACCTGGACACGCTGCCCTATCCTGCCTGGCATCGTGTGGACCTCTTCAATCCGTCGTATATGGAGCTCCCGGTCATCGGAGTCTACTCCACCCCTCTGGCCATTATGGCCTCCCGGGGCTGTCCCTATGGCTGTGTCTATTGCTCCCAGGACAAGCAGTACAAGAAGGTGCGTCTCCGGAAGGTGACCAAGGTCGTTGACGAGATTGAAGAGCATGTCGACCGCTACGGCGTCGAGTGGCTGACCTTCAACGATGCCTACTTCCCATGGAATCGTCGGCA
>CALGBT010000555.1 GCA_937884235.1 uncultured Pseudomonadota bacterium | reverse complement strand
ATTTTCCAATCCGCCACCTGCACGTCCGGAGTCTCCGGCGGCGAGGCGAGATGCTAGGGGCGCCAGCCCTGACTTGCGGCCTTGGGGGGGCCGGGACATACTCCGATGGCAAATTGATGACACGGCGGTCCAACCCGTCAACCCGGCAGGCGCTGGCGCTGTTGGCCTGGTTTGGCAAGGACCCCGGGCTTGTGGTTGAGAGCCATCCCCATGTCGGGTCCAACAAGCTCCCCGGCCTGGTTGAGTCCCTTCGTCGTTACCTTGAAGAGCACGGAGCGCACTTCTACTTCAATACTACTGTCACCGGTCTGGCCACCAGCGGCGGCCGGGTTGTTGGCGCGGACATCAATACCGGGGAAACAGTTGCCGGCGAGGCTGTGGTGCTGGCTGCGGGAAACAGCGCTCGTACATTGCTCGCAAAGCTGCATGAGGCCGGCGTTGCCATGGAGGCGAGGCCCTTTGCCATGGGCGTCAGAGTTGAGCATCTCAGGGAGTGGGTCGACCACGCCCAATATGGCGCGGATGCCGGTCACTCCATGCTGGGGGCGGCGCGCTACGCTTTTGCTTTCTCGGATGGGCCTCGCGCCGTCTACTCATTCTGCATGTGCCCGGGTGGGCACCTGCTCCCAACGCCGCCGGAAGCAGGGCACCTTGCAGTCAATGGCATGAGCTTCGCCAAACGCTCCGGCCGTTGGTCCAATGCCGCACTGGTGGCAGCGACAACCCCTCAGGATTGGGCAGCCCTAGATGGCTCCGCCCTGGGCGGCATCGCGCTGCAACGAGCCATTGAGAGCAAGGCCTTTGCCGTTGCCGGCAGTTACCATGCGCCTGCTCAGAGGCTTCCAGATTTCCTTGCCGGGCGTGCCAGTGCAACTCTCCCCGAAAGCTCCTATCGCCCAGGCCTCGTCAGCTGCCGAGTAGACCAACTCTTGCCGGAAACCATCGTTGATGCTCTACGCACCGGCTTCGCCCGCGCTGAGCAGAAGATGCGGGGCTACATTCAGGAAGAGGCCCTGGTGGTCGCCCCCGAGACCTTGACCTCCACTCCGATTCGGATTCTTCGCAACGATCTTCTCCAGTCGCGTTCTCATCCCGGCCTATTTCCCTGCGGCGAAGGGAGCGGCTGGGCCGGCGGTATCACGTCTAGTGCTGCGGATGGGTTGCGGGCCGGCGAGCTGGCCGCAGGCTGGATCAGCGGAAGTTTCTAGAGGCGCCCCATCAACGTCAGGAAGAGGACCGTGCCTGCAAAGGCCGCAGTTCGAGCCCGATAGGCTGGCCCACGCAGTCTTATGGCCGTGGCCCCGGCGGCCTGCAGCAAGCCACGCTCGAAATCCTCGAGTCCTCCCTCGGGGCCGACCACCAGCAGTACCTCCGCTGCTCCAGGGAGAGCAACGTCTTCCCAATTCAGCCCTTGATCTTCATCCAGTACGAAAAAGGCTGCCTCGGGGTGGCTGTCCAGCGTCTCAGCCAGGCTCTCATGGACTTCCACTACGCTCTGCCGTGGCTGGGCCACTTTCCTGATCGCATCCGCTGCCACCCGCTCGTAGCGGTGCAGCTTGGCCCCATGGACCCGAGCCACGGAGCGGTGCATGTTGGCGAGTGCGATGCCGTCGACCCCCAGTTCGGCGCACGCGGCAATGAGGTCAGACGTGCCGCCGCTGCGCAGGCCGCTGGTCACCAGTACCAGTCGCTGTTGAGAAGGGGCCAGAGCCTCCTCCACTGTCACCATTCGCAGGGTCAGAGAGACCTCGTCAAGATCCTCGACGCGTGCCATGGCCACTGCACCATCATGGGCAACCAGGCGTACCTGACCACCAATTTCAATGCGGCGGACCCGTCGCAGGTACCGGTCCGAGTCGCCGTCGACGCGGTAGCATTCGCCCGGGACTAGCGGTCCCGGAACTCTGATGGTCGGCGCGGTCATGCTTCCTCCCGGCGCCAGGCGGCGCCCCACCACTCGTTGCGCTGGAGGCGGCGCAGCTCCGTGAAACGGGGGCCAGCGGCGAAGAACGCCCTGACAAAGGCGGCAGATTCCTTGTTGACGAGCCCCGCCAGGACCAGAAGCCCGCCGGGGGCAACGGCGCGGTGGAGGGCCTGGGCAATGGCTTGCAGCCGATAACCCAGCATGTTGGCAACGACCACGTCAAAGCTGCCATGGACAGCTTCAATGCCGCCACAAAACGACTCTACTCTAACTCCGTTGGCGGCAGCGTTTCTGGTGGTTTCGCGCACGGCATCAAGTTCGATGTCAAAGGCCAGAGCCGCCTTCGCACCCAGACGTAGGGCAGCGATGGCCAGGATTCCTGTCCCGCAGCCAGCATCGAGTAGGGAGGCCCCCGGCGCCAGGAACTCGTCCAGGAGCGTCAGCGCAATCTGCGTGGACTCATGGACGCCCGTCCCGAAGGATTGCCCCGGTTCGATGCCAATAGCCACGGGCACAGCAAACGGACAGGGCTTGAAATCAGGGCCTACTGCTAGACGCGGTGAGATGCGGGCCCACTCGTAGTAGGCTTTCCACTTCTCCACCCAGGCGCCAGGGTCGTACTCGAAGGGCTCAATCTTCAGGTAGCGCGCCAGGCCGTGAGTTGCCAGCAGGCCCTCCCATGCTTCACGCTGATGAGGCTCTGCGTAGATGAAGAGCGAGCGCCCCGGAAGGCCGTCGCAAGTCCGAACAACTTCGTCGAGGTTCTGGTGAAAAGGGACCTCGGCAGAATCGAGGAGAGATTCGGCCAGCGCCGCGCTGCTCTGAGGAACGGTAAGGATGAACTTAAAGAGTTGCACCGCCAGTCTACTTGGCGACGACCCAGACCTTCACTTTGGTCTCGACGTCCTGATGTAGCTTGATGGGCACATGATAGACGCCCAGGAACTTGATGGGCTCCTCCAACTCGATCTGGGAATGGGCGATGGTGAACCCTTCATCTGCCAGCGCAGCCGAGATGTCGCGGGTAGTCACGGAACCAAAGAGCTTGTCCTCTTCGCCCACGTGGCGCTCCACGGTGCAGGAAATGGAAGCCAGCTTCTGGGCAGCTTCCTCGGCACGGACCTTCTCGGTCAGCAGGCGGGACTCGACAATCCGCTTCTGGTGCTCAACCTGCTTGGCGCTACCCGCCGAGGCGGGGAGAGCGAGCCGGTTGGGGATCAGGTAGTTGCGGCCGTAGCCGTTCTTGACCTGCACAGCATCACCGGTGGACCCAAGGCCACTAACCGGTTGCAGAAGTATGACTTTCATGGCTATCTCCCTGGGCTAAAAGTCGCTCGCGCTAAATGGCAGCAGAGCAATGATCCGGGCCTTCTTAATCGCCCCGGTCATCATCCGCTGGTGCTTTGCGCAGTTGCCGGTGATCCGGCGAGGAATAATGCGGCCGCGGTCCGTGGTGAACCGACGCAGCAGGCCGTAGTCTTTGTAATCAATGCCGGTGACTTTGTCGACGCAGAAATTGCAAACCTTCCGGCGGTAAAAGAATTTCTTCTGGGAACTCATTGGTCTCTCCTCCCTTACTCGGCCAGGTTTTCGTCAGGTTTGGCTTCTGCTGCGGCCTTGTCCTTAGGTTTTTCAGCCGGCGTCTCCTCTGCCTCAACCACCGCTACTGCCTCGGCTGCGACTGCCTCGGGCGCGGCTGCGACTGCTTCGGGTGCGGCTGCGGCTGCTTCGGGTG
>CALGBT010000554.1 GCA_937884235.1 uncultured Pseudomonadota bacterium | reverse complement strand
CTGGCTGCCATGGACCAGAACGCCGATGGTCGCCTGCTGGCCCAGGAGTTTCTCGGTGCCCCCAGGCTTCGCCGTCATTTGCTCGGTACCGATTCCCTCGGCCGTGACCTCGCGGTGCGGCTGCTCTACGGTCTGCGGGTGACGCTGCTGGTAGCACTTAGCGCCACTTTCATTGCTTTTCTCCTGGGTGCGGGACTCGGTCTGGCCGCAGGTTTTCTAGGTGGGCGTCTGGACCGGTTGCTTCTGAGGCTGCTGGAGGTGCTGCAGGCTGTCCCCTTCATCTTCGTTGTGATTCTGCTCACCGTGGCCACCAGGGATGCTCTGATTCTGCAAGTCGAGACCGCGCAGGCCCAGGCGTTGGCGCAGGCCGTGGTCCTGTTTTGCGCGCTGGGCGCAGTCCAGTGGTTTTCGCTGGCGCGCTACGCCCGCGGCCTTGGAGCTTCATTGCGCAGTGCTGAGTTTGTGGTCGCGCTGCGGGGTATGGGTTATTCAACCTCGCGCATTGTCTTTGCCCACCTGCTTCCCAACGCTCTCCTGCCACTCCTGGCCTTCGGCACGCTGCTGGTCCCCACCCTCGTCCTCGAAGAGGCC
Source organism: uncultured Pseudomonadota bacterium (assembly GCA_937884235.1). Taxonomy (GTDB): domain Bacteria; phylum Myxococcota_A; class UBA9042; order CAIXZC01; family CAIXZC01; genus CALGBT01. Next base: position 4,122 of record CALGBT010000554.1, on the reverse strand, counting down.
TTCCTCTCGTTCCTGGGTTTTGGCATCCAGCCTCCCTATCCGTCGCTGGGAGTGCTGCTCAGCGATGGCGTTGCCATGCTTGACGTCGCTCCAGCCATGATGGTGGCTCCCGCCCTGACTCTCCTTGGCCTTACGTGGAGCCTGCATGTTGGGGCCCGCTGGCTGTCACAACGGACTCGTCCGGGAGGAGCACCATGATCCGCTGCCACGAATTGTCTGTCACCACCAGGAGCGGTAAGACCTTGCTCCATCCCCTCTCCTTTGACCTGCCCGATGGGGCCAGTCTCTTTCTGGTGGGTGAGTCGGGTTCGGGCAAGAGTTCCTTCCTGGAGGCGGTGGCAGGAATCTCGCTCCACGTTGTCAGCGGATGGGCGGGAAGTCCGCCGGAACTGGCTGATGAACTGCGTAGTGGGGCCCCCGAACGGAGAGCAACAGAGGAGGCGGAGGCCAGTCAACGGCGCCGGCGTCGCGCCGAACGACGTGGCTCCCAATTGCCCGGCACATTGTTGGCGGTACAGGAGCCAGCAACCGCATTCTCGCCCTATCGGCGGCTCGCGGCGCAGTGGCGAGACGTTAAGCCCCTCGCCCGCGCGAGTGAACGGCGCGGTGCCGAGATTCTGACGCAACTCGGCCTTGACCTGGAGACTCTCCAGAAGTTCCCGCACGAATGCTCCGGTGGCATGTTGCGGCGCGTGATTATCGCCGCTGTACTCGCTGCCAGGCCCGCCGTTGTCCTCCTCGACGAACCCACCGGTGGCGTCGACCCCTCCCGGCGCTGGGCAGTGCTGGAGACCGTTCGGCGCTACGCCCCCCAGTTCATTGTTGCCACTCACGACATGGGACTTGTGGGTCGCCTTGAAACAGACTACTTGCTGGTCCTCAAGGATGGTCGGGCGGTGGAGTTTGGTCCGGCCGCCACGGTCATCTCGGACCCGCAAGAGGCTTATACAAGACGGCTCCTGGAAGTGGGGGGAAGGTAATGACCGCACTTCTGGAAGTACTCGCAGTCAACGTCCGGTATGGCCCTGGCGAACCGGTTCGCCTGGCCGGTTTCTCCTGTCGACTGGACCTTGCCGAGCGCCTCGTCCTGGTGGGCGAGAGCGGAGCTGGTAAGAGCACCGTGCTGGCCACTGTTAGCGGGCTCGTCGCACCCTGCCAGGGAAGTCTTAAGGTGCAGGGCGTGAACCCCTATGCTGGGGCAGCCAGGCAGCGAGAAGTGCAGCGCGGCCTGGGGCAGATTCGTCAGCAGCCACGCGCCTCCCTGGACCCGTCGCAGCGGGTCCTTGAGGCCGTGGCCGAGGTGGTCAGCCACCTGCGCGGCGAGTCGGCCTCTCGCGCCCGGGAGATGGCTCGGGAGATCCTTGTGGCGTGCGGTCTTGCACCGACCCTCCTGACCCGTCGTCCACCGGCGCTGTCTGGTGGCGAGTGCCAGCGCGTCGCCGTTGCCCGGGCGCTGGTACACAGTCCCGCCTTGCTCGTGGCCGACGAACCCACCTCGGCCCTCGACCCCATCGTCGCCCACGAAGTCCTGGATGTGCTGCTCGCACGCTTAGCTGAACACGGCACCGGACTGCTCTACGTCACCCATGATCTGGGCGAACCGGAACGTATCAAAGGACAACTCGGAGTGTTGTTGGGTGGCACCATGGTGGAATGGGTGGGGCTCTTCAGCAACTGGGAATCCCTCACCCATCCCTATTCGCAGTACCTCGCGCAGTCGCGCCACGAGCCGGTGGCTCCCCTGACTCTGGCCCACCGCGGTTGTCCCTTCCGCCACCTCTGCCCCCGCGCCGATGAGCAGTGCCTCACCCCACCACCCGAGACCCTGCTCACCCACATTCACACCATCCGCTGCTGGCATCAGTAGGGGCTGGCGAGCTTGCAATCGGAGTGGTGGGAACTGCGGAAACATCGCCTCAACCGAGCCCGAGCTAGTACGAACTCGGGTAAGGCCCCAAGACCGTCTCAAGATCATCGGCCGGAGCGTACCAGACATGGAATCGATTGGGGGCTGCTGACGAGATGTCGATAACTCGAATGAGGGTCTCTTCTGGCACGGAGAACTCAATCCCCGGAGTTGCCGAGGGGGCCAGCACTGTGACGTCTTCTCTATTGCCTAGATGGTCGAAGCTGTAAGCGCCGTACCAGACCATCACCCAGACCTCTCCGGGGCCGCCGGGCAGGACGGCGGCGTGAACCGCGTGGCCGTTGCTCCAGGCCAATGGGCCCAGCGTTGTGAAGAGCACCTTGTCACCTGCCACGGGTAGGGCGGCCAAACCCGCAGTTGCCGGTGCCAGCAGCCGGTCCGCTGATGCTGGTGGGGTTGCCAGGTCCAGTCGGATTCCGGCGAGAGGGCTATCCCCCAAGCCCCAGCGGCAGCGAGGCGGCAGCAGGTCAGTGCCACAGAAGCGAGTTACCGGGCGGTGCATCATGCGGGCCAGGGGCACCACCTCCCCGTTTGCCGGGTCAGGGATGCCGGAGAGGGAGTGCAGCAGGTCTTTGGGGCGGGCGCAGTACTCGTCGGGCCAGGGGTGGGACAAATCCTGCCAGAGCTGCTGCAGCCGCGCCCGGACGATTCTCGGGCTGCGCAACAGGGGGAGGCCCGGGAATCCGGGCAGCGCGTTGACCTGAGTCAGCCGGGTGCGGTCAGCTGCGGCGTAGTCGGCTTCGCCAGCCATGATCAGCGGAGGAGTTACCGGAAAAACCTCCCGCGCGTACTCGGGACGCGCCTGGAGACTCCGGGCATCCATGGGCGCCTGGTAGCTCGGCAGGGCCAGGAGCAGCCCGCTACCCACCAGGACAACGCTCGCACCGATGAGGGACGGGCGAGCCAGGCGGTTGGCTCGCCAACCCTGAATCGCGCCACGGACCCCGGCGGCCACGGCCAGCACCACCGGTTGCAGGAAACACAGGAAGATTCCGGCCTTGTTGGGCTCCACCCAGTTGGCCGTCACCGCCAGGAGCAACCAGAGTGGAACCGTCCAGAGCAAGCCGAAAAACAACGCCCGCCGGGAGTCCCCCCAACTGTTGACCATGCCGATGGCCGCCAGGGCAACGCCAAGCAGCCCCAGGGTGGCAATGACTTGCAGCGGCAGGGCAATCATGTTGGGGAAGCCGTTGAAGGGACTGCGCACGGGCAGGGCGACAAAGGGCCAGTTCAGCAGACCGTGCAACGTGAATTCCACTCCCAGAAAGCGGTGCGTCATCGCCGGCAGCCCGGCAAAGGACTCGTAGAGCGGCAGTCCCACCGCCCAGGCCCGGGCGTGGACGAAGAGCCACGGCAGCGAGAAGAGCAGGATGCTCAAAGTGATGGTTGTCAGGTTGGAGACAGGCTCAGACCCAAAGTACCGATGGTACCACGGCGCCATGTACTGGCGCTGTTGACCACGCGCCAGCACGGCGTAGAAGATCGCCGGGAGTGCCAGCAGCCCAACGTGGCGCACCCCGATGAAGAGCCCGAAGAACAGGCCAACCAGTAGCCACTGGGTGCGGCGGGCCAGCACCAGATAGAGGATGACGCTCCCCAGCCCCAGGCAAAGGATGTTCTCGTCTACCAGGGTGATTCCCAGCGCCCAGGGATTGCAGGCCACCAGGAGGCCGGCCAGATAGCCGTACCCACGGTGGCCCAGTTGCTCCCTGGCCGTGTGGTAACCAAACCAGGCCGCGACCAATCCCATCACTGCGTGCAGCAGTCGGAAACCGGGAAAGCCAAAGAGTGCCACGAAAGGTGCTACGAACACCGACGGCCCCATGCGCTGGTGGCCGTTCCACAGGAAGAATGCGTTGCGTCCATCAAAACAGTCGGCGCAGCCGTCGAAATAGAGCGGCAGATCGGGCAGGAGGTATGAGTGCAGCGGCAGCAGACAGGCCCGAGAGATGCACCGTTCCTGGTCAAAAGCTGCACTGTCATAGCCCACCAGATAAAGGGTGGCCACTACTGCGAGAAAGAGGCCCAGGCGCCAATCAATTGCGTCGCGGACGGTGGTGCCCAGAACCTGTAGCGCCGGGACTACTCCACCTTCCCGGCGGGAGATCACTGCCAAAGCCCCCAGGGTCAGCGCCAGACTGTGTCCGAGAACAACCCACCCAGTGAGATGCACCGGTAGCCAGATGCCGGCAAAG
>CALGBT010000553.1 GCA_937884235.1 uncultured Pseudomonadota bacterium | reverse complement strand
AGGACCGCTTCAAGGCGCAGCGACCGGGCAGCATGCTGATGCGCTTCCACACCCAGACTGCGGGCTGCACGCTGACCGCGCAGCAGCCCATGAACAATGTCGTCCGGGTGACGCTGCAGGCGCTGGCATCAGTCCTTGGGGGAACCCAGTCACTGCACACTAACAGCTTCGACGAAGCTCTCTCGCTGCCCACCCAGGAGGCAGTCACCATTGCCTTGCGGACACAGCAGATTATCGGCCACGAGAGCTCGGTGGCCGACTTTGTCGACCCGCTGGGCGGCAGCTACGCGGTGGAAGCGATGACCGACCACATTGATGCCAGCGCCCGGAGCATGATCGAGCGCATCGACCAGATGGGCGGGATGCTACGGGCCATCGAATCGGGCTTCGTCAAGCGGGAGATCTCGGACACGTCATACCGATTCCAGCGCCAGATCGAGGAGAACGAAGCTGTTGTCGTCGGAGTCAACCGCTTTGCCGCCGAACATGAAGCTCCCCGCAACATCCTGCGCGTCGACCACTCCGTAGAAGAAGAGCAGCGGGCGGGACTTGCCCGGTTCAAGGCTGACCGCGATGGCGTGGCGCTGGCCGCCGCACTCAAGACAGTAACTGACGCCGCCCGTGGCGACGCCAACTTGATGCCAACAATGGTTGCGGCCGTACGATGTGGAGCCACCATCGGGGAAATCTCGGGAGCCCTGACCGAGGTCTTCGGTCGCTTCAAGGAGATCATCGAGATCTGAGGGAGGCACCTTGGTACCAGCTGGAGACCCTCACCTCGTCCGACTTGCCGGCGTTTCGCTCCGGTACGGTCGACGCGTTATCCTGGATGACGTGACGCTCTCCTTCTCCCCCGGTGAGGTCGTCGGCCTCTTCGGACCGGGGGGCAGCGGCAAGACCCAGCTACTGAAGCTGATGGCCACGCTACGACATCCCCATCGAGGCGTGGTCGAGCTCTTCGGGCAACGTATCGCACGCCTTGACCGACGAGGTCTCGCCGCGGCCCGTAGCCATATCGGATTGCAGTTTCAGAACTTCGCACTCTTCGATTTCTTGAATGTGCGAGAAAATGTCGGCTTCTCCCTTGACCATGGCCGCAAGATGTCATCGGAGGCCATCAGCCAGAGGGTGGCAGAGGTCCTGGCAAAAGTAGGACTGGACGGCACCCAGGGAATGGAAGTCGAAGCTCTCTCGGGTGGGATGCGGCGTCGGGTAGCCATCGCCCGGGTCATGGCTGCCCGCCCTGCCATCGCCTTCTTCGACGACCCCGTGGCCGGACTGGACCCGGTGAACTCAGCGAAGATAATGCGCATGCTCTCAGCCTATGCCCAGGAGGCACACTCGCTGGTGGTCATCGCCACCCACGACTTGCAGCGCCTCTTCCCCGTGGTCACAAGACTTGTTGGTCTCTTTGATGGGCAGGTCCTCTATGACGGTCCGCAGGAAGCGGTCTACGATAGCCCCCGCCCCTACATCAGGGATTTCGTATTCGCCGCCACTGAGCCACAGCGGGAGGTGCAGAAATCATGAAAGTGCTCGCGGCCATGGGACGGGAGGTGCTGGCCATCCTCGAGATTGTGGGGGCTCTGAATCTCACTTTCTATCGAGTGCTCAGGTCCCTGGTTCCGCCCCGCCTCGACAGCGCAGAAGTGTGGCGTCAACTCCATCGCATCGGCGTCATGTCTCTGCCAATCGTCACCCTTACCGCCTTTCTGGTGGGCGTCATCATGGTGCTGCAAACCATGAGTTACGTCCGTGCCACCGGAGCCACGTCCTTCGTCGGTTCCGGTTCTGGTTTGGCGGTTCTGGCGGAACTGGGCCCCACGCTCATCGGGCTGATGTTCTCAGGTCGAGTCGGTGCCAATGCGGCGGCCGAACTAGGTAACATGGTGGTTTCGGAGCAGATCGATGCGCTGCGAGCGCTGGCCATCGACCCGGTGAAGTTCCTGGTGGCGCCTCGCTTCGTCGCCATTTGCATCTCGCTGGTGGCACTGACCCTCGTCGGGGATCTTGCCGGGCTGGTCGGTGGTGCGGCAACTGCGCATTGGCTCCTGGGCATCGACTGGCGCACCTTCGTGGCCGGTCTGCTGGAGGCGGAGCTGCTCGATGCCTTCCTGGTGGGGCTAATAAAGGCGCTCTTCTTTGGCATCGTGATTTCCATTTGCAGCACCACCTACGGTTTGGCGGTGAGAGGTGGAGCCCGGGGAGTAGGCAACGCCGTCAACGGCTGCGTCGTGGCCACCGCGGTGGGTATCTTCTTCTGTGACTATGTCATCACCTGGGCCTGGATCAACATCGTGTACGGATAGCGTGATGGGACTGTACTACCGGATGACCGAACTCTTCTCTGTGTCCCTGTGGTCACTGGTCCGCCTGCGGGTCCGCCCACGGGAAGTCATGCGGCAGTTCTATGCGGCCGGCAACGGGTCTGTTCTATTTGTCTCGGTGACCATGGCCTTCATCGGCATGATCGGCGTCTATCAACTGGCCTCCACCATGGCCCGCGTGCTACCCGAGTATTCCACCCTGGGGGGGGCGGTGCTGCAGGGACTGACCCGTGAACTGGGCCCGGTCATGGCTGGACTGCTGCTGGCAACCAGAGTAGGGACCGGCATGGCCGCTGAGCTGGGCTCGATGAAGGTGACGGACCAACTCGAGGCGATGAAGCTCAGCGGCGTGGAACCCATCGAACTACTGGTGCTGCCACGCCTCATCGCGGCCACAGCTGCAGGCGTCGCACTGGCCATTCTGGGCACCGCCATCGCCTATTTCGTAGGCATGTTCGTGGCCTGGTTCGGCTTCTCTGTTCTGCCTGACACCTATCTCTCGCTGCGCTTCGTGCGGGAAGGCGACCTGATAGTGGGAATCACCAAGAGTCTCGTCTTCGGTTTCACGGTGCCCCTCATCAGCTGTGCCTGCGGTTTTGAAGCGGATGAAGGCTCCGAGGGCGTGGGCCGGGCCACCACCAGGGCCGTTGTCATCTCCTCGTTTGCCGTGATTCTGCTTGATGCCATCATCTCCTACATTGGCGAGGTGCTGGTATGACCGAATCGGGACCCCCCGCCGCCCGTGTTCAGGGCCTGGAGAAGTCCTTTGG
>CALGBT010000552.1 GCA_937884235.1 uncultured Pseudomonadota bacterium | reverse complement strand
GCCGTCGGGGATGCCGTCACCGTCATCGTCACCGTCGCAGATGTCTCCTGCCCCGTCGCCATCGACGTCCTCCTGGCCGGGATTAGCGACACCGGGACAGTTGTCCAGACCGTCGGGGATGCCATCGCAATCCGTTTCCCACTCGTCCAGTCCAGCCAGGTAACAGCCCTCGTCACACGCGTCGCCGAAGCCGTCGCCATCCTCGTCCTGTTGTCCGGGGTTGGCAATGACGGGACAGTTGTCAGCGTCGTCCGCGACGTCATCGCCATCGTCATCGGGGTCGACGCAGTCCGCGTCTCCGTCGTCGTCGAGGTCGGGGTAGTTCTGGTCTTCAACTCCATCGCAGTCGTTGTCGATACCGTCACATTCCTCGATTCCGATTCCCTGCTGCGGATCGCACTCCTGCGCCTGTCCGTCGGCGCAGTTGGCCACGGCATGCTGGCAGACACCCAGCCCGCAAGTGGTCTCACCTAGCCCTTCATCGATGAGTTGGTCACAGTCATCATCAACTCCGTTGCAGAGCTCTGGAGCGCCGGGATGGACCTGGTCGAAGAAGGGGTTGCAGTCCTCGCCATCCGGGGACTTGTCGTTGTCGTCATCGGCATCACAGGCATCGCCAAAGTTGTCGGAGTCGAAATCTGCCTGGTCGGCATTGGCTGCCAGTGGGCAGTTATCGAGGCCGTCGGGGATGCCGTCCCCGTCGTCGTCCTGGCTCATGCAGTCGGCAACTGAGTCGCCATCGCTGTCGGCAAATCCCTCGTCCACTTCCCCATCGCAATCGTCGTCCGAGCCATTGCACTCCTCGTCCCCGCTGCCAGCCACGGGGTCGCACTCCTGCTGCGCTCCGTCCAGACAGAACTCCACGGTGTGCTGGCAGAGGCCGAGGCCGCACGAGATCTCGCCGAGTCCTTCGTCGATGGCACCGTCGCAATCGTCATCAACGCCATTACAGACTTCTGGTGCGGGCACGGGTGCGCTGCAATCAGTCAGGCCATTCTCCTGACAAATGCGTTCACCATGGCAGGCTCCGAATTCATTCTCAACGTAGCATCCTGACATAGCCGCCATCGCAATTGCCCACTGGCTGCAGTCACAGTGGCCCTTTTCCTCGGGTACGCAGAGCGAGACCTCGGTCCCCTTGGTCGTCTCCACCTTGTCGCAGAAGTACTGCGCCGGGCAGTCAGTATCTTTGTTGCATGAAGTGCCGCAATAGGCGCCGATGGCGCCAAAGTCGATGCAGCCGGCGCCGGTGAAATAGAACTCCACCTGGCAATCCTGGTTGCTACTGCAGGGGGCACATAGAGAGAGAGACGCAGGCAGACAGACGAAGACCAGATCGGGGGCCGCCGAGGTGTCCTGTACGCACTCCCAACCTGCGGGGCAGTCCTCGATGCAATGGGAGGAGCAGACACTGCCGTTGCCCACGGGCACGCAGTATCCGGAGAGGCACTCGTCATTATCCATGCAGGGCCAGTTGAAGCCTCCGGGCTGAACGATATCGGTGGTATCGAACTCATGACCATCCTCGGCAAAATCGAAGGTAAGACCGTCACCGACATCGTCGCTGAGTTCCGTGGTGCGCAGCTCGGTGCGGTCGCGCCCATCGATCTTGATTCCGTCCTCAACCGGGCTCGCCGCATCCTCGACAAACCAGACCGGTTCAACCGTGCCACCGCCGCAGCCGGCGACCAGGAGAGTGAGACAAGTAGCTATCGTAACCCGCATATGTCGAGCCAATGTTCCCTCCTTTGACCGGTCGACGTGGTACTTTCGCCACGGCGGCAAGGGGCAGATTGTGAAGAGCAGCTCTTCGCATCTGACGATACGCCCCCGCGGCAAGCAGGTCAACTGTGGGGTAGCGCGCCTCGGCACTGCCGGACACGCAGAGATCCCTCCGGCTGCGGAGCCGCCGTTCGGGATGACTTATGCGAGCATGGAGGTCGGCTAGAACCCCCCCACGGCGAGCAGAGAGTTGTCAGCCTCGAGCAAGAACAGGTAGGTACCGTCGAACTCGACATCAAGGATCTGGTGATCGGCAGGAATGACGCCGAGCAACTCGGGCTGGGTCGGGTCGGTAATGCCGTAGATTCCAGCCCCTGCCTGGGCGAAAGCGACAAATCCGTAGTTGCCGCCGAATTCGACCCGTCTGGCGCTGCCGCCGGCCGGGCCGGCGATGATGCCCACCTGCGTGGGCTGGGCTGGATTCTTGAGGTCGAGGATACGGATTTCGCCGCTGTTCATGGCAACCCAGCCAAAGTCATCCCGCAGGGCCACGGCATTGGCCACGCCCCCCAGTTCCAGTGAGCCGACGAGAGCCAGATCCAACGGATTGGCAGCGGCAAAGACCCGGAAAGGGAGATTGTAGTTAGCAATGTAGAGGTAGCCATCCCGGAAGGTCACTTCTCCCTGACCATGGACGATGCCGGGTTCCTGATAGGTGGCTACCAGCGCCGGAGCGGCGAAGTTGGAGACGTCGACGGTCTCGAGTTTATCGGGCCAGCGAAGAACGTAGAGCTTGCTGTCGCTGCCCAGGGCGGTGGAATTGCGGGCGCCTCCCCCCAGCACCGTTGCTGCGGTATTTTGCGGGTCTGCGCTGACGTCGATAATCTTGAGGCCACCGGAGTTGTCACCGATGAAGAGGTGCTTGCCGTCATTCTTCATCTCGAGGGGCACTTTCAGGGAGGTGCCATCGTTCTTCTTCAAGACGGGGGCGGCGATGTCACTGACGTCGAAGATCTTGAGGCCGCTGATAACCCCGGTTTCAACTCCATAGGAGGGACCAGAGTCGGCGAAGTAGAGGTAGGCGCCGATTTTGCTGAGGGACCGCGCCAGCGCGGCCGAGACGACGGCGGTCGCCTGCGGCTGAGCGGGGTTGGCGACGTCGTAGGCTCTAAGCCCCGCATTGCCGTAGGTCACCCAGGCCATCTCGTCATTGACAAGAATATCGTAGCCACCGCTGCCCGGGCGGTTCGAGGAGTGCACCTGAGTGGGGCTAGCGGGAGTGGAGATATCCCAGACGAAGAAGTTGGTGCCGCTCTTCCAGGCCTGTGCATACAGGTACTCCCCGTCCACAGTGAGCCCCATGACACCCCAGCTCGACATGCCGGTGACATTGACCGTGGCTGTCAGAACCGGGTTGGCCGGGGTGGATATGTCGAGCAACCACAGGGTCCCCTGTCCGGCATTGCGCCCGCCGACGTAGAGCACATCTTCGCTGACTGCGACCGAATAGGCTTCTTCGCCCAGAGAGACTTCGCTCTTCACCGCAGGAAGGCCAGGGAAGGTCACGTCCACGCTGGTCAAGGAGCCCCCACCCACCAGATAGAGCAAGGTACCCTTTTGCGCAATGTTGGCGACCGGACCGATTCCGGCGATTGTCCCGACGACGGCAGGGGCATCGGGGTCAGTGACATCGATGACATGAAAATCGTTGCCGCCAGCACCAAAGACGGTGTGGCCCTCCAGGCGGAGAACTCCCAGGCTCAGGTCGATGGTGCCCCGTACCAGCGGGTTCTCTGGTTCGTCCATGTCGATGACGGCGAACTTGTTGCTACCTGCCAGGTAAGCGAAGTCCGCCCCAGCCTCAATATCGGTGGCGCCGAAATCGAAGACCCTGGAAAGCTGGGGTTGCCCGCCTCCGGCCAGCACCGTCGGGTTGTGAAAGACGCGCAGCGAACCCTGGGCGACGGCATAGAGCAAGTCCCCGTCCATGGCAATACGTTGGGAAAAGGGTGCTCCCCAGAGGGGAAAGCGCAGCACCAGTGCGGGAGTTGGCCAGCAGGGGTTGGGCGGGTCTTCATGAAGGCAGCCAACTTGCGGTTCACAGCTATCAACGGTGCACTGGTCTCCATCATCACATTTGACCGCCGAGCCGGGGGTGCACTTGCCGTTCTGGCAGACGTCATTGGTGGTGCAGAGATTGCTGTTGTCACAAGCCATGCCATCGTTGGCGGGAAGTTCCGTGCACTCACCGGCCACACAGACCGCCTGCAGGCAGACCGAGGCTGGCTGGAGACATGGCTCGGGGCATTCCTCTATCCATTCATCCACACCAACATCAACCCACTGTGCGCCATCATCGGTCAGGTCCGGGGGGAGCTGCTGCAGGTCACCTGGAGAGAGGTCCGCAACCGTATCCCCGCTGCTGTCAGAGGGGAATTCAATGGAATCCTGAGGGGCCACGTTCTCGGTAGCATCCCAGACGGCATCGACTGGCCCCACGCCATCAACTGCGACTTCGAAGGCCACCTGGTCGGGCTCCACTTCCTGGCTCCCGTCAGGAGCGATGACGTCCGTCACTTTTTGCACATCGCCAAATACCGGCGCCGCGTCGAGTGGGGCATCGGGGCCGTTGGCATCGCCCCGCGCTGCCTGGCTGGGACTGCAAGCCCACAGCATCGTCAAGAGTGACAGCCAGCACGCTCTCTTCATGGTAGACCTCCCCTGAACTTTGGTTCTGCCCCAGCGAACGCTGATTTGCAAGGCCTTGCGCTGCCCCTCATGGTTGGCCTACCCTGTAGGCAGATAGTCACTATACTTGGACTCGGTCGTTGACTTGCACCGGGGGAGGTTCTCATGTCAGTTGTGCTGCGGTTGACGGCTCTTCTCGGGCTGCTTCTGACTGGATGTGGCAAGGACGGTTCAGCACCACTTTACGTTGACGGCGAGTCTGGGGTGAGCGACTCCGGTGAGCGGCCCGACGACGCCTCCGGCCATGCGGAGTTGGAATCACCGGACATTCTTCTGGCGGAATACATGGGGGAAGAGCCAGGCTCTTTCGGCTGGCCTTGCTACACCAACGCTGACTGTTTGGAAGGCCTCTGCGTGGAGGACCTTCACTCCTTTGTCTGCACCACTTCATGCCCCCCCGAATGCCCCCTTGACTGGGTCTGTGCGACCCCGACGGGTGAGGCACCGGAGGGGAGTTTCTGCATGCCCCCGCATGGTTCCCTCTGCCGTCCCTGCCAGGCCGCCACAGATTGCTTCACGAGCGACACGCTGGATGCGGAGTGCATTGACTACGACGGAAAAGGGTACTTTTGTGCCACCGGATGCGAATCCCTCAGTGACTGCCCGGGAGGATATGCCTGTCAAGCCACCGAATTGCCGGATGGCAGCGTCAGGGCTTTGTGCATCAGAGAAGAGGGGTTCTGCGCTTGCGCCAAGAAATACTCGGCTCAGGAGTTGACGACCGCCTGTTACAAGGAAAGTGTCGCCGGGGTCTGCCATGGCCAGCGCACTTGTAAAGCCGGCGTCTTGTCGGCATGCGACGCACCGGTGCCACAAGCAGAGAGTTGCAACGGTATTGACGACGATTGTGACGGGCTCGTGGACGAGGGTCCAGGCAAGACCTTCTACCTGGACAATGATGGGGATGGTTTCGGCGGGTCCGGGGTGCAGGTGCAGGCCTGCGCCGCTCCGGAGGGCTATGCGGAGTCGGCCACGGACTGCGTCGACTTCAACGCCGACATCTTCCCTGGTGCCCCCGAGCTCTGCAACGATCTCGATGACAACTGCAACGGCATCGTTGACGAAGGTTTGGAACTTACGGTACTGCACGCTGACAACGACGACGACGGCTACGGTTCCAAAGTCGGCGTGGTCATTGAGAAATGCCTCTACGCTGATGGCAGTGGACCGCCGGGGTGGGCCTTGTCAATGGACGACTGCGGGGACTCTGATGCCACCGTGCACCCTGGGGCGCCTACATTGTGCGATCAGAAGGACAACAATTGCGACGGGCTGGTGGACCAACTCTGCTTCACGAAATGCCCGGGAGACTGGCCTTTCCAGCCGCCAGTGGTGGTAGCCAATCCTTACACCGACCTGGCGGATCTTGATGGCAATGGTGAGTACGAGATCTTCTTCAACAGCGGCGTGAGTTTCTCGGTGCTGACTCCCCTGGCCGAGCCGCTCTTGGAGATCGTTGACACCTCACCGGGCTTTCCTTACCGAGGCCGCACAAAATTCGCCGACCTTGATGATTACGCCAAGACCAGTCACGAGGTGAAGACTCTGGAAGTGGTGACGACTCACGGGGCTGAAGTGAGGGCATACCGACAAGGTGTGAACGGAGCGCTAGAGTTGATCCCCAATGCCAGTCCCATCGGTTGCCCTGGGGACGGGATCCTGATCTCCGATCTGGATTTCGACGGGCAGGTCGAGATTCTCACAAGCACCTGTTGCACGCCGCTCTTCCGCTGCCACCGCTACAACCCCATTGATGACGAAATGCAGATGCTCTTCAGCGTAGACGACCCGGCCGGGAAGTGCGCCGCTGGTGCAGGACGCCTGCTCACCGATCTTGACGGCGACGGCTGGCCCGAATTGCTGGCCGCCAACGGGTATCCCAGTGCCGACAGCAACGCCCTCTGGGGAGGAGACGTGCATGCATTTGGGTTCACGGGACTACCCATCAGTGGGGTAGAGGAATTGGCCCTGCTTCCCGGCAAGTTCGCCTTCGATGCGCCAGGCCTCTATCTGGTGGCGGCATACTCCTTGCGACAGGCGGGGGACATCATTGCGGGTGTCG
>CALGBT010000551.1 GCA_937884235.1 uncultured Pseudomonadota bacterium | reverse complement strand
CATGATCTGGTACTGGCCAAAGAAGGGCCCGGACGGCTCTACTATCGTCTTGGTCTCAAGTACGCGCCTGCGGATCTACAGCTTGATGCCGAAGATAGGGGTTTCCTGGTGGAGCGCACCTATCTGCCGGAGGGGGAGGATGCCCAACTGCGACAGTTGGAAGACGGCACCTGGGTGGCAAAGGCCGGCAGCTACATCCGCGTGAAGATTCGGGTGGTCGCCCCCGACCGGCGGTACTACGTCGCCGTCATTGACCCGCTTCCTGCCGGGCTTGAGGCCGTCAACGAGGCGTTTGTCACCTCGGCAACTCAGCGTCCAGGTGCCGGCCAGGCCGCGGTTCACCCCGACTATCGGGGCTACTGGGGATATTGGAATCCGTGGGACTTTGAAGAGCGTCGTGATGATCGTGTGCAACTCTTTGCTGACCGGATGTACGGCGGCACCTACGAGTATACCTACGTCGCCAGAGCTACCACCATCGGCGAGTTCGTGGTTCCTCCGGCACGAGCGGAGGAGATGTACGAGCCCGAAACCTTCGGTCGCACCGGTTCCACGAGATTCACTGTAGAAGAGTAGGGTGGCAGCTACTCGGCGCCGACAAACGCCTTGATGTACTGGGCACGAGTGTAGGCCTCTGGATCGCCCAGACGGAAACGGCTGAGCTTGCCGTGGAAGTCCGAAATATGTTCATAGCCTTTCTGGTCCATCCAACTTCTCAGCTCACTCTTCATCTGCCTGAAAACTGTGCGCCCCTGGGAATACACCGCTGACACGATCTGCACGGCATCGGCCCCCACCAACAACATGCGCGCCGCAGTTTCGCCGTTGTGAACCCCCGTTGATGCGCACAGGCTCCCGGAGCTGCGCCCGTGGAGCACCCCGATCCAGCGCATGGCCTGTCGATAGTCGTCGGGCCGACTCAATACCAGACCACCCGACATTTCCTCAGTCTGAATGTCTATATCCGGGTGAAAGAAACGGTTGAAGAGGACCAGACCGTTGGCGCCGGCATCCTGGAGAGCCAGGGAAAACCGCACCAGATTGGTAATTTCCGGAACTACCTTTACTGCTACGGGAATCTTGACGCGGGTGCGGACCGCCCGCACGGTCTCCAGGTAGACCTCCTCCACGGCCGCAGCCGATAGGGAGGCATCCAGGGGCAACTGATAGATATTCAGTTCAATGGCAGCAGCACCCGCTGCTTCCAGCTGTTCAGCGAAGGTGGTCCAGGTGGCGGCGGAGACGCAGTTGACGCTGGCGATAACCGGGACGCTCACGGCCTTGCTCGCATCTTCCACCAGACGCAGATACTTCTCCGGTCCGTAATGCGCGGCAATGTCGGCATCAAGATATGCCGCGGCCTCCGGGTGGGGATATCCCGCAAACGCGTCAGTGGTACCCGCAAAATCCAGCCGGATCTCCTCTTCGAAGAGCGACTTCAGGACGATCGCCCCGGCTCCGGCATCGGCGGCGCGCTGAACACCGTCAACAGTTTTGGTGAGTCCGCAGGAGCCCATCATGAAGGGGTTGTCCAGCGCCAGTCCAAGATACGTAGTCTTCAGGTCGCCCATCTCATCCTCCCTCTTGGCCGGAGCCGCGAGTATTCATAGTAGTTTGTAACGCGCTTTGCAACGCCCTCACCTACATCAGTTCGTCTCGACCGGCCTTGCGGAGAACATCCACGACCTTCCCCACCTCCTGCCCGGTCCCCTTGCGCGTAACCAGCACCGCATCTTCTGTCACCACCACAATGAGGTCATCCACATTCTGTAGCACCAGCGCCGGCGCCCCATTCATCGACACAGCAACGTTGCCGGTGCCGCCGAGGACGCGGGAATCACCCACCACCAGATTCTCAGCGCCGCGCTCCCGTTCATCGAAAGCCGCGTCCCAGGTGCCCACATCGGACCAGGGGAAATCGGCAGGGATGACGGCCAGTTCGGGGCAGTGCTCCATGACGGCCTTGTCAATGTTGGTATTGGGCAGAGGTTCGAGCAACTCCTGGAGCAGGGCTTGCGACAGCGCTCCTTCCCTGGTGGCCTTGGCGGTGCGGTCCACGACTTCCCCGAAATAGGGGTCCACACCACGAGCAATCTCGGTGAATCGAGCAGCCGGTAGAACGAAGATTCCAGCATTCCAGAAGTGGGAGCCACCGGCCACAAATTGCTCCGCTCTGGCAAGGTCGGGCTTCTCGGTGAACTCCGCCACAGGAAGACCGTTGATTCCGGCGGGGCAATGGTCAAGGGAGCGCTCGTCACTCTTGATATAGCCATAGCCAGTCTCTGCGTAGGAGGGCCTCACGCCCAGCGTGACCACGTATCTTTCTGCCAGCACAAAGGCATCCCGCAGCGTCTGCTGGAAGCGCACTTCGTTGCCAATTACGTGGTCTGCGGGAAGAATTGCGAGTCGTCCCGCGGGGTCGTGGGCGAGAACATGTCCCAAGGCGATGAGCACCGCTCCCAAGGTGTTGCGAGCGATGGGCTCACCAATTCCCACTGCCCCGGGACAGGCTTTCTCCAGGGCTGGCTTCAGCGACTCGCCGAGGACGAAGAAGATGGAATCATTCTCAACCACTGGAGCGACGCGTGCCCGGGTCAAAGCCACCAGCGGTCCCCGGCCAAATAGGTCCAGAAAAGGTTTGGGGGTGGCTCGCCTGCTGGCGGGCCAGAAGCGAGTTCCTGCACCACCAGCCAGGATCGCTGCGAAGAAGCCTCTGTTATCCGGTCCCATGGAAAGCCGCCTCCCAGTAAACACTCAGTTGCGCACCGTAGTGCAGCCAGATGAGCAGCCCAAAACCGACCACCATCGTGTACCACCCGAACTGGTGCAACCTGCCCCGTTTGACGACCCGCATCAGCAAATGCAAGCAGAACGCCCCGCTGACCATCGCCGCACCGATACCGACGGCACAAGCGAACCAGTCAAAACCCGGCGGCACCGCCAAGGTCTCTGTTGAAACAATGGTCGCCCCCAGAATCGC